>DASXOT010000076.1:0-2859 GCA_036494065.1 Chitinophagaceae bacterium | reverse complement strand
GCATTTTTTTTATAGTCATCGCTATTGTTTTTAAAAAACCCGAGCATGGCCTTTTCCTGTACGTACGATTTAATGACGCGAATGCCTGAATAGGATTCCTGTGCATTGGTCGTAAGACTCGCAAGGAGCGCCTGGATATGCTCGCTCCTTTTATTGATGATTGTATTTACATAATAGATAGTGATCGCCAGGATGGGCAATGGAGCCAGCACATATAATGTCAACCCGGCATCGCGCTTGAACATAAAAAACAAACTGAATGAGATTACAGCTACCAGGTTCACGAGATACATGATGGCAGGTCCCGTAAACATGCGTACCCTGCTTACATCTTCCGCGATGCGGCTCATCAGGTCGCCGGTGCTATGCGTTTTGTAAAATGCTATATCCAGCTTTTGATAATGCGCATACACTTCATTCTTTTGATCATATTCGATGTGCCGGCTCATGACAATGATCGTTTGTCGCATGAGGAACATGAAGAAGCCACGAAGCAGCGCGAGCACCAAAATAGCGATACCACTGAGCACAACCACATTAGCGCCTTTTATAGCGAGCACCCAGTCAATGAATCTTTTTACAAGTATATCGTAGTTTCCGGACGAAACAGCCTTTGGCGAATTACTCAATAGATGTTGTTGCACATATTCAATCACGAAGCCGGTCAGTTGTGGAGGTAAGATGCCAAAATAGTTAGAGATAAGAATGAATAGGATCCCAATCCCAAGTCGCACCCTGTATTTCCAAAAATATTTGTTTAAAGCCCTGAGATGTTTCAATAAAAAGGTTTACGCGAAATTAAATGAAGCGGAGTTATTTTAAGAGGTAAAACAACCTATTGCCAGAAAGAGATGGGATATTGCCGGCATTTTTTATACTTTTAAACATATCATTCTTCTTATGTTGGCCCGAAAGATCTTCAGGCTGATTTTAAAGAACATCGCTCATTAAAACTGGCAGATTCATTACTGATGGCTGCGTCAAACCCGAAAGAGATAGTATCAAAAATGAGATGGCTGGGCATCTATCAAATTGTGGGGGGGTGTCATTAGTGTAGCTTTCATATTCTGGCGGTTGGCAAAAAGTCCGCAAATAATTCCATTCCTGATAACCATGGCGATTTTCATGTTTTTGTTTTCTCTCTTTTCTATCTTTTGTGGCATTCTCTGTTTAAAGTGCAATAAGCAGGCCTTGCAATTTTCGCTTGCTAATCAAATTCTCCAGGTAATCGGGTTCGCAATATTTGGATTTGCCTTCGATTATAAAGCCGGTATTTTTCTGAGCATGAATATTGATCTTACGCGTTCTCTTAATTTGAAATTCGGGGCGGGTATATCCAGCTTTTTTCTCAATATCAATAGACAAACCGAGAGACTTGAGGTTCAAGTCAATTTTATTGCATTTGGGCTTATACTTTTTATCGAGAGACTCAAGGCCAGGATAAAAAGACAACAAAATGAAAATCTAATTTCTTCGGTAGCAGAGACATGAACTGATTTGACTTTTGTGGTGGAAATTTAAATTTGGTGCTTTTCACTACAACTCATAAAAAATGTAACCGCAATGATTTTCATAACACAGTTGATTTACCTTTTGGATGAACAAGTGGACGTGTTCAATCAGTTCGAAACGATTGCCATCCCCACTATTCCGAAATACAATGGCAGGTTGCTGCTTCGGGTTCGTCCTGGCAAGGATGCTTACATTGAAGGCAGCATCGAAACCCCGTATGAGATACACTTAGTGGAGTTTGAAGCAGAAAACGATTTTGAAAACTATATGAAAGACGAAGAAAGAAAACGGTTTCTCCACCTGAAAGAACAATCGATAAAATCGGCTATCTTAATAAAAGGTGTGAAGCTTTGATGGTCAAAAATAACTGCATTGCCTGTTTGCAGTCGATTGTATGGCTATCCCGAGTAAGCTCCGTATTTTCTCCGTGTATTCTGTGGCTTCGCGGTGAAAATTGCCACCGGAAGCACGGAAATGCACAGAAATACTAATACAAAACATTATGTTATATCTACGACGTAAGGTAGTCAGCAAAGAAATACTCAGGGAATCTTATGGGCGATCTTGCCTGCGTTTTGAAATGATTTTTCTAGTCCGCTTGTGTTGTTTCACCCATTTTATTTTTAGAACCATTTGTGAATGCAATTACCAATGCAATGCCAGAGAAAAGCAATGCGATGATCGCACGCACAATCTCATTTCCGCCAGCTGCATAAGGGTTTGCAATGGCATCAGGCACATGGAAAAAAATGAAAAAAAGAAACAGCATGACCGCTAAAAGAAACGCAACTGGCCTTATCCATATTTTCAAAATAATTGCTATACCTGACCCAATAAGTGCCGATCCTGCAAAATACGTCCAAAATAATGGCGACCCAGCCCACGTGGGAACCATGGTAGACACAAAATCAGTAAATACAAAATGGCTGCATCCAAACAATATCATGAGAATGGCATAAAAAACTCTTCCAAATGGAATAAGTTTTTCTAACCATGATTCAAATGAGTTCTTGCCTTTTCCTCTAAAACTGTTCGCTGGAAACGAACCAGCCATTACAAATGCTCCACCACAATAGGCTAATGCCTCGCCCACATCAAACCAACCATCCAAACGAGAAGCTTTACCAGGGCTAAGAATTAAGGTATATGGAAGATGGCAGGTAATGATAAGTGCAAGAAAACAAAATCCTAAATAAAGACATATCCTTCTTGTGCTAACAAATCTAATTTTAAACACCCCTGAGATAATAGTTCCGACAAGTATTAAGGCTATTCCTGCAAGAATTGGACAGACAATATATTTATGAGCCCACGCAGGAAATGGGGGTAAAATTTCCTGTCGAAAAT
>DASXOT010000075.1:0-3561 GCA_036494065.1 Chitinophagaceae bacterium | reverse complement strand
ATTAACGATCGGTACTTCAGATCTTATAAACATTTTGTTGGTACTATTGAACAAAAACAAAGATTAGAACAGGGTACAAACGTTATAAATCATTCTGAAGAATTGGATATTACGGCTACAAAGACGCTTAATTCGAGATGGTCACTGGCGTTTGTACTGCCGATCATGGATTTTTCACGTTCATCGTTGTATGAACATGATAATATCAACAGGCATGTCACTCATTCATTCGGAATAGGCGATGCAAGATTTGCGGCTTACAGGTGGATGTTTGATCCAAAAACCTCGCATAAAGGAAATGTGCAGCTTGGAGCAGGAATAAAATTCGCAACAGGTAATTATAATTACCAGGATTATTTTTATAGGAAACCCGACTCACTCGTACTCGGTCCCGTTGATCAATCAATTCAACCAGGCGATGGCGGCACTGGTTTGACGTTTGAAGTAAACGCTTTTTACAATTTCAGCCACGTCGTCGGTGTTTACGGTAATGGTTTTTATTTGGTCAATCCACGCGATGTCAATGGCACTTCCACTACAAGGGGTAGTGCTGCTTCAGCCAGTGCAAAAAAATATAACACTGATGTGATGAGTGTACCGGATCTCTACATGGCGAGAGGTGGTGTGGCTGTGATGGTGAACGATTTTACTTTTTCCGGCGGACTCCGCATGGAAGGACTTCCTTCAAAAGATTTAATCGGCAAAAGCCTTGGCTTCAGAAGACCAGGATATATTATATCTGCAGAACCCGCTGTTACATGGGTCACTAAAAAGGTCAGCTTCAATCTTGCAGTTCCGGTTGCCTTAATCCGCAATCGTACGCAAAGCAATGCAGATAAACGCCAATCCGCGGATACCGGCAAACATGTGCAGGGAGATGCGGCCTTTGCTGATTACCTCGTTAGTTTCGGAATGACCTTTCGTCTTTAAACACAAAAAAAACCTGTTCGTTAAAATCTTTGATTGCCTTTGGCGTCAATAAGGTTTTTACCGGGAGACTAACCATAGCTAAAAATTTTCTGCATGAAAACTTTGAGAAAAAATCTAATGACGATTGCCATATTATGGGCTGGCATCGCTTCATCCGCGTCGCTATTTGCCCAAACTGACGCGGATGCAATCATGATGAACAAAAAACAATTTTGCGAAGGACTTACCTATGAACATTCGTCCTGGGATAACTATTGGGAAGGCACCTTCAAGAGAGATAATCAAAATCTTGGAACCGTTTCTACACAGTCCGTTATGTACATGGGTACTTATGGTATTACCAACAAACTGAATGTAATGGCAATGGCTCCCTATGTATGGACAAAAGTTACAGAAGGTACACTGCATAGCCAAAAAGGATTCCAGGATATTTCAGTTGTTGTTAAATGGAAACCGATTAAATACTCTTTTGGAAAAAATCAATTTTCTCTTTTTGCCCTCGGAGGTTTTTCGACTCCATTGACAAATTATATCATCGATTATTTGCCTCTGTCGATTGGATTGGGCACAACGAATCTTACGGCGAAAGGCATGATCGACTATAAGCATAGAAGGTTTACGATTACAGGATCTGCTGCTTACACCTGGCGAAGCAATATCAAGATCGATAGAAATTCTTATTACGATACTGAACTGCGTTTGACCAATGAAGTGAAGATGCCAAATCTTTCCATTTACCAACTGCGCAGCGGTTACCGCGGCAGGTATTTGATCGCAGAAGCGGTGCTTACTAAAATGGTTACTCTGGGCGGTTTTGATATACGTAAGAATGATATGCCATTTCCCAGCAACCGGATGAATTCAACAATGGTTGGAGGTAATGTGAAATACACCTTGAAAAAGTTTACCGAGCTCGCGATCGTGGGTGGTGCTAATTATACTATTTCCGGAAGAAACGTGGGACAATCAACATCATTTGACCTTGGAGTTTTCTATGCATTTTATTTCGGTAAAAAAACCAAATCCTGATCTTCTAAAAAAATTGTCATGAAAAAATGTATTTATATTTCAATCCCCGTTATAATCGCAGTAGCCTTTTGCATCATTTCCTGCAACAAAAGCATTGATGGGCGCACAGATAATTTGCCGGCTCTAGCCCCTGGAAACATAGATCTAAACGCAGGCGTGTGGAAGACCGTTTTGTTGAAAAGGCCCGATACATTTGCCATCGCGACGCCAGCCGCGACCAATTCCCCTGGCTATGTCGGTGAGTTAAATGAAATAAAAGCTCTTCAACAGAATTCGACGCATGATCAAATTGATAACATAAAATACTGGAATGCGGGCGCCGTTTTGAGGTGGAATGAGATCATGAGAGACCTGGTTGCGAAACATAATCTTCCTCCCTATCAAAATGAGGACGGCAGTTACCCCGCTCCAAATTCAGCCAATCCTTTCAATTATCCTCAATTTCCTTTTTCCAATCCTCCGTATGCTGCACGGGCTTATGCATACGTGAGCGCGGCGCAATACGACGCATTGGTTGCATGCTGGTATTTTAAGAAGTTATATAGTCGATCGGCTCCATACAAAATAGATTCAACGATCAATGCGAATGCAAAATATATTTCAAAAACTGATTTGCCCTCCTATCCTTCGGAAGATGCCGTGCTCGCAGGCGTTACCGGTGAATTGATGAAATTATTTTTTCCTACCGAAATAGCATTCGTAGAACAAAAAGCCACTGATGAAGAGGCGAGCACGATCGGCTCGGGTAAAGCTACAAGAAGCGATTGGACAGCGGGAGAAGCATTGGGCCGTCAAATTGCGTCGGTCTTTGCTGCTCGCGGCAGAGCCGACCATGCAGGTGCAGCGATAGGAACACCTGCAATATGGACTAGTCTTGCCAATAATGCAACTGCACTGGGACAAACTCCGTGGATAAGTTTGGAAACACCCAAACGTCCGCCCATGTTGCCCTTGTTTGGAAATGTAACACCATTTTTGTTCGACTCGCTCACAGCTGTCGCTTTACGCCCAGGTCCTCCTCCTTCAACATCAAGCAATGACTTTTACCAGGAAAACGCTGCCGCTTACAATCAAATTAAAAACCCAACAAGGGATCAGCAACGGATCGTTCAGTTTTGGGCAGATGGCGTAGCCACGTACACGCCGGCCGGCCATTGGAATGCCATTGCCGCCGAAGATTTTGTGAAACAAAGCTACAGCGAAGTTCGTTGGGCGCGTAACATGGCCCTTCTCAACATGGCGGAAATGGACGCGAGTATCGTCTGCTGGAATACAAAGTATTTTTATTTCAATCCGCGGCCATCCCAAATGATACCCGGTGTAAAGACATTGACGGGTGTTCCCAATTTCCCTTCTTACATATCGGGGCATTCTACATTTAGCAATGCGGCAGCAGCCATTCTCAGTCATATTATACCGGAAAATGCCGCTAAATATCAGGCAATGTCCAATGAAGCGGCGCTGTCGAGATTTATTTCAGGTATTCACACCAAAGTAGATTGCGATTCGGGCCTCGTAGTGGGAAAAAATATTGGCAACTATGCCGTGCAAAGAGCTCTAACTGATGGGGCCGAATAAGCTATTTAAAACTTAAAATGAATT
>DASXOT010000074.1:0-5705 GCA_036494065.1 Chitinophagaceae bacterium | reverse complement strand
ACTGTCAAACATTATTCCTGAATCGTCACTGAATCGGGAAAGCAAATTCATAACATAATTCCATCCTGCCCTTGTATCTTCCCATACTAACGGGTTACCCATCTTTAAGCGGATCATAATTTTTATTTATCTGCTTTGGCTGAACATTATTCGAATAGCGGCATCCTGGCAAGCTCGGGTCTTTCCAATTCACATAAAAATACCGCTGCCCCGGGCATGCTTTTATATAGACTGTTTATTCTTTCGGAAGGAAAAGAAAGATTATCCAGGATTCGGTTTTTTAAATTCATTACGTGTCCGATATATTTTTTTTCCTGAGTTAAATTATAGAGGCACAACAATGCATATGCATGTCCGGACATACCGCAACAAAGATTATAGATCTTCGCCCTGGTATCCTGTAGAAGGTGCTGGGCGGTACTTTTTGCAATGTCCAGGTATTTCTCCTCTTTAAAATATCGATATAAAAGAGTCCATAGAAAAGTGTGACCTGCGCTGCCATTGCACCACCCCGTCCATGGGCGAGCATCATCAACGGTTAAGGGCCACCAGCTCATGAATTCATTTTCCAACATGCTGCTGTGTAGCTGCCCCACTCTTCTTAGAAACTGCTCAGGTAAAGGTTGGCCGGATGCCAAGCACCAGGATAGTGTGGCGTAAAGAATGCCCGCCCAGCCATGCGCGATACCAAAATAATCAATTTCATTTTTTTCATCAATGGCGGCATATTGATCCAATGAAATCCAGAGTTCATTCATGATCCTGTTAGCTGCGGGAACAAGAATATTACCATCAAAATTTTTTATTGCTCTGATATCTTTTTGTAAAATGGCAAAGCCTACGAGCAAACCAGATTTTCCCAGGGCGAGGTCTATTTTATCAGTAGGATCTTTCGATGCCGTTATATATCTATCAATAGACAGGTAAAGTGATTGCATATCTCCTTTACATGAATTGATAAGGCACTGTACCAGGTGAATGCCGGCCGGTCCATGATAAAGAGAATTTTTCCCAACGGTGACTTTATTTATTTCAATCTCGTCAGAATAAAAAGCACGATCATAGTCTTGCCTGGAGATTTCGGAATGATTTGCCCAAAGATCTGCGAGGTCAAGTAATCGCGGATCTTCGCGAACACAGGCCATGCGGTAGAACATATAAGCAATGCCGGCAGCGCCAAAATTGACAGAACACGTGGGCGGCAATGAAAGGCCCTTTTTTAACAACAAAGATTGCCTGCCATAAGTATCGACAATGAACTGGAGAAAACTTTTCTCTGAGTCACTTTTGCCAGTGACAAAATATCTTAAGTCTGAAAAAATCTCATTTCGGATTTTTATCAACGCCAGGGCAAAGTCGTTAAGACTTGCAAAGCGGTCCAATGGATCTTTTGACAGAGCTTTCGCAAATGTTTCGTCCAGTCGATGTGGAAGGTTAAGGTCAGATGCGGCAAGAGAAATAGGGCTCTCTGTCAATATCTGCCGATACATTTTTTCTTTTTCCAACGAAAAATCTATATAGTGGCGACCGGCCAGCAGAAAATATAAAACAGCAGCAATAGCGTATTGCTCTCCTCTTGCTGTGGGAGCATCATCCTGGAAATAATTTAATCTTGAAGTTGCCAATTCGGGCTCATAGTAGTAGCACACTCCTTCTCTGACATCCATCTTTTGCCCTTCCCTTATCGACATATTGTAATCGATGATCTTTATTCGACCGGATGGAGACACCAGGATATTTTCATCATTCACGTCGCCGTGTATTATGCCTTGTTTGTGCAGATGACAATAGGCAAGCACAATATTGATACACAGATCCATCGCTTTGATCGCATTGTCGCGACTGTAATAATTTCGAAATTTATCAGCCTCGCGCTTACAGAGTGTTGATTCGAACCATTCAGTGACCATATAGTGTGAATCTTTGTACCGCCCTTCACCGATCAAAGCCAGATTCACGATGCCATCCAGCACTTTAAGTATTTTTATCTCATTGGGTATTTGATTTTCGCGCAGGTTCTTGATGAATTTAAGGGCATAGTTGCCGCCCTCATCATCCCGGGCAAAATATATTTCAGTGTCATCCAGTATTCTTTTTTTTTCAGTAACTGTCCATGCCCTGAATTTATCATTGACGTCGAATAGGGAAAGGGTGGCAGTTTTTACCGACGCGTCGTAACGGATGAGAAATCCATCCTGCTGCATATCGACCAACAACTGGTAAGCTTCTTCGGCAACTTCCTGTGGATCCTTATTGTAAATCGTAGCAAACTGAAAAATGCCTTCGGCCCATGATTTAGGAGATTTAAATTCTTTCAGTAATTCAGCTGAACTGCTATCGATTACTTTACTTGATTTTCGTGTATTGAAGTGGGTAATGACAACATCATCTTCTTCGTATTGAAAATGTGTCTTTACCCTGTAGTCAACTGAACTGACAGGTATAAATTGAACATCGTCCGGCAAAACGAACAAGAGCGAATCTTCCATACTCTGTTTATTACAGAATTTAATTTAGGGGCGCCCAGTCATACACGTCAATGTCCGCGAGAAACAATTTTGACCCAATGAAATCAATTGCCTGATCATCTTCGAGTTTCTCGGATTTCGCCTGGGTAATCGCAAGAGCTATCTGATCCGTCACTTTGCATCGCCAGCTTCCGCCTTCAATGGCTTCCAGCACAATGTAACCCGGAGGGTCTGCGCCCCAGGATAAAATTCCATCGTCGTCAATTTGTGCGGTAAAAGGAACTCCCTGTGCTTTACAATCTTTCAATTTTTCTTTCAATTCTTCTGCAACCTGAAGCAGCGAGGATTTATCGTCAAAATAAGCAACTATTTTATCCGGTCGCAAAAGACCTTGTATGCTGTTGCCAACTTTGAAACTAAATGCATTTGATGAGGTGAGCAGCGGCAGAGAAATGCTCATCGCTTTGGGCAAGTCTTCAATAAGAGGGCTTATATAAAGCTTATAAATAGTCATGTCAGCTCTACTGGAAGACGTACCTGAGAAATCCTTCCGATTCCAACCAAGCCAATAGTCTTTTGCAGGATCGTTTATTAAGGCCCAATCCCGATTCAGGATAGAAAAAAGCGAACCTGGTGAACCGGAAAAAACAAAATCTCTGATGTCCTTTACCTTGTTAAAATTTCTTTTTGCCGACGAATCCCATGGCGTGGTATGGTAAGTATAAAGCTTGTTAGAGATCATTCTCATTTCGGCATTGTCAAAATGAAGGGCGTACTCAATTGCCTGGTTCGATAAAATGGAAATGAAATTGGGAAAGTTCCGATCGCCATACAACCTACTGCCAAAGATTGCCTCTGTAGCATGAACTCCGCTAACGAAATTTCCATTCCATTTAACTTCAAGTATCTGGTCAATCACTAAACGTACAATAGCATTATTTAATGAATCTTCATGTAAGGCAGTTAAATGATGAGGCAATAAGTTAGAGGCAGCCAGGTGAAGATAAACAAGTGCGAGATCGTGATAAGCTACCTTTAAGGTTAGTTTTGATTGTGGTGCCAACGGTGAAAAAATTCCATACACATTCCTTTCATCATGAAGTCCCGAGATCAATTCTTTTTCACGCTGGCTAAGTATATTCCATTCCCTAAGTGCATACAACGGACCCCTGCGGAATTCGTCATTTAAAATTCTTCGGATATTCATCAAGGCATTTCTGCAAGTTCAGAAGAGCGACGGGCCAGTTTGATTTGCATTTCAGCCAGCATATTTTTCAGATCAACAAGCTCAATATTTCCCGAAGGTTCTTCGTATTTATGCTTTGGTTTGGGCTTTGGTTTTGGCGTATCTCCACACCGGCTTGGCCTGCAGGACTGAGCACTGCTACATGTACTGGGTGTTCCACAAGTGCTGGGGCTTTGACAGGTTCCGAACTGATGCCCTACTGGCATTTCTTCATTGAAAGTATTGATCCCGTCAACCAGCCTGCCCAATGTTTCGGGTTGTATGCGAACCATCAAATCTTTCATTTTGAAACTTCTCATGCTATTGAATTTATGTAGTGACAAAATATAATTGCCGTCTTTACAAAGAAAATGATAGACAATAAGGTTAAGAAAAGATTAATTTTAAACTAAATATTACGCGGGCCTTTTTTGATTTGGGTTTCAAAGGGTTCGTCTCTCTAGCTACCTGGCTTGCATAGGGAACGTAAAATATGGTTGTAACCTATTAAAGTTATTGATTGATTTTGCAATTCAAAAATTATTTTTCGAACGGTCAGCAGCTAAAAGTAGTTATTTCGTCAAATTGAATTGTTGGTGCATTTGATAATTGGCAAGAAAGGTAAAATACGGGGAATATGGCAAAGAGCTGCTTATTGATTGTCTCATTTTGTTGCTTCCGATGCACAGTTGCGTTCGCCATCCCTGGATTGCCCCCAGCTCATGTCATTGATACAGATACCCTGGCCTATGTTGAGATTGATGACGGTGACTGGCAGATGCTTGAAGATAAGAAGGGCACCTGGACCATTGAACAGACTACCGGCTTGCCTCTGGTTGATCAATTTCACGCCGATAAAACCTATCAGGATGGTATCGGTTTTTCAATTCATACTTATTGGATGCGGTGCCTTTTAAAGAATGTAATGAGCAAAAAGGCCGAAATTTTTTTCTATCCTCAATATGCGGACAAGATCGATTACTATTTTTCCCAGGTAGATGGAGGTTGGGAACACGAGACAACAGGATATCTCTATCCGGGCGATAACCAAAACATTTTTCATCAGAATTATTATGTGCCTTTAACGCTTGAGCCGGGACAGGAAATATTAGTATACGTTCGCTTTTATGTAAACTATTATTATTACATTAATTATTCGCGTCCAAAAAACCTGCACCTGGTGTATGGGTCCAAAGAAAAGCTTATTGATTCCTATAATGAAGAGAATTTGTTCCCTGCTGTTCGCGAGGCCGTTTTTTTTGGGATACTCATAATTGTAGTGATCTACAATCTTCTTTTTTTTTGGACGGTGAAGGAAAGAGTGTACTTATATTTCTCATTTTTCCTTTTGTGTTTCACGCTATACTATTGCTCCAGTTTTTTATTTTCGACAAATTTTTATCATAAGCATCCCTTCTTATTTGCCTACACGGCCAATATCTGGGAGCCTTTATATTTCCTTTTTGAGATAAATTTCATACGCCATTTTTTTAAGACCTGGAATCATTTTCCTAAATGGAATAAATATCTTATCGTCATAGCGATTTTTCAATTATTAACCAGGATTATTGCGGTATTTGGAGGACGGATTTTTCCAGCACAGACAAGCGATCTTATATGGAAGATTTGTTTGATCAATTCCTATGTCTTAAATCTTTCCATCCTTATTACCTTTTTCATATTCATTCGGAAAAAGACCCCTTATGCAAATATTCTTGTGTTGGCAGCGCTTCCGCTTATTCTTTATCTTACAATTGTACGTTCAACTACATTTGCATTTGACATATTCAACATTGGCTACGAAGGCCAGTTCTTTAGAATAATTTTATGGTTGGTTAAATGGAATTATATTTTCTATCTCATTTCTGTCTTTTGGCTGGCCATATTTTTTACGCTGATCCTTTTCTTCAGGTACAAGCATTTACAAAAGGAAAATGCACAACAGGCATTAGAAAAAGAACGCTTAGCACGAGAAAAAGAGCAGGAGCGAAATGAATTGATAGCGAGACAAA
>DASXOT010000073.1:0-3634 GCA_036494065.1 Chitinophagaceae bacterium | reverse complement strand
GAACCTTTTTATGCAAACTATAATGGCTTTGCAGTGGCGGCAGGTGTAAAGGTAATTCCTGTGACTTCTCACATTGAAAATGGCTTTGCATTACCGCCGATCGGGGATTTTGAGAAATTGATCGGTCCAAAAACAAAAGCAATTATTATCTGCAATCCAAATAATCCTACAGGTTATTTATATAGTCGAGATGAAATGGAGGCTTTGAAAAATATCTGTCTGAAAAAAGATCTTTATCTCTTCAGCGATGAAGCGTATCGGGAATTTTGTTATGACGGCGATTATATTAGCGCCATGCATCTCAAAGGACTTGAGGAGAATGTTATATTGATGGATACAATCAGTAAGCGATACAGCGCTTGCGGAGCAAGACTCGGAGCCTTTGTTACAAAAAATAAAACCGTGTACGATTCAGCGATGAAATTCGCACAGGCAAGGCTAAGTCCTCCAGGGCTCGCACAAATCCTGGGTGAAGCAGCCGTAGATCTGCCTGATCATTATTTCGATGAACCGAAGGCCGAATACACTTCCCGTCGCGATCTTCTTGTAACACGATTGAATGAAATGCCCGGTGTCTTTTGTCCTAAACCAGGTGGCGCGTTCTATGCAATGGCTCAGCTACCGATAGATGACAGTGATCGGTTTTGCCAATGGTTGCTTGAATCTTTTTCTTTCAACAATCAAACAGTCATGCTGGCGCCTGCAACCGGTTTTTACGGAACGGAAGGCTTGGGTAAAAATGAAGTCAGGCTCGCTTATGTTCTAAACCTCGAATCCATTAACTCAGCGATGGACTGCCTGGAAAGAGCACTTGAGCAATATCCGGGAAGAACGGAGAAAGAGTTGACACATCATGCCAACTCTTTTGTATAATCACATTTCAGTCTAAGATTCCAGCGCTATTTCTTCATTTCAAATATTGAAGCATCCACCGGTTGATTGATATCAATCTTAGTCAGCTTTGATGTCATACTAAACTGGTCGCCGATACTTACCTTGATCGTTTGCGGAACTACTATTCCAAAATCAATCTTTTTCTGATCAGAAAGGTTTGTTGTTACATCCATCGTTTGGCCCATCATGGAAGTGGTAGTCACGATCTGGATGACGTAAAAAGTGTTGGGGTCTATGTAAAACGTGTTGGAAGAATTGTCTTTATTAGTTAGTTTGATTTTATAGGCATTAACATCACCGACCTTTTCCTGTCCCAGCAGTTCGGCTTTTCCGCCCCTCGCAGCGTAATCAAAAAGCGGATCTACATATATCTGATCTTCTCCTGCCTTGTATTGCTCGTCCGGCAGCGCTTGCGGATCATCACTTCCGGCGAATGGGTTGATCATCCATCCTCCCTTGTCAGTATATACTCTTACTACTTTTTGACCATTGAATTCGGATTCGTTTCGAAATCCTTTGCCTGTTAAAACCGTGGTAGTAGTCGGAGCTTCATTACCCATCATGTCAGCCGTACCCTCCATGCGTATTGACGTTATACTATTTAGCTTATCCTGTCCGCCAATGGCATCAACATGTTTGGAAATAATCTCATCAGCAGTTTGAGCGAATAGGCAGGCTGATATGAATAAGGCAGCAAGTATCAGCGATAAATTTTTTAGGATTTTCATTTTCACAATGTTTATAAGTTAAATTGTTTTTTATGACGGCCACGCAAAGTTACTGTATTGACCTATTTGGCAAAAAAGCAATAAATACACCGGTTTATTTGCTTTTTCAAGACAATGGAAAATTTCCATAGCTAAAATCTTTTTTCCTTCTTCAACTATACAAAAAAGAAATTGGGAAAATGAAAATTCGATTTCCAATTTTTATGTACATAGTTGGCGCAATTATTCAGATAACTGCCAATTCGCAATAAGCAAAGGGAATTTATAAAACGGAATCTCTAAATTTACGATTACGATATAACAGCGGAACAAATACTCCTGCGCTAATTCCTAAAATGAGTACTATAGGTAACAATAGCTGCCTGAATTCCATATTTACCAGCTGATTATTTTCTGTGCGATGCATCGATGCTATCCTCCATACCAGGAATGCGGTGAGCGCCAGGAATACAATCACAAAAACTATCTCCGCTTTTTTGAATGCAGCGACGAATCCATAGTGTATTATACCGATAATGGGAAAGAGGAGATTGATCAGGAAAATGAGAGAAGATACATTTATAAAATCAGACAACGGAAACACCGTTTTAGTCCGGAATATAACATTGTATATCAGGCAAACAACGGTAGCAAAAAAGCCCACAAAAAATGCTGTCATTATTGATTGATAGAACTTCGATTTCGGGAAATCATAACTATAATTCATGCTTCTTTGTTTTAAATTTTACTCCTTAGAAAGGTTGATTTCGTTTGTCAGCAATGAATATTGTTCAGCTCATACAAAATCTAACTTTTGATAGATCAAAATTAGGTTAATTATGGCTCAGACCATATTTATTTAATTCAAAAAAATCGCAAATATTTTTAATTTTGCGGCCATGCCCGAAGTGAGCTGTAATCTATCTGACTGTTTTTTGTGCAGTTCATGCATTCCCGAATGGAAAGCGGCCATAGCCATAACCAAGAAAACATTATATTTTAAAAAAGGGAAACAGGTGTTTCAGGAAGGCGAACCGGTAAAAGGGATATTTTTTGTCTATTCCGGTTCCGTTAAAATATATAAGCAATGGGGTAAAAATAAAGAACTGATTCTTCGGTTGGCTAAATCAGGGAATGTGTTTGGTCATCGTGGCCTTGGCGGAGACGAGCTCTACCCTATTTCCGCTACTGCTCTTGAAGATGTCAAAGCCTGTTTTATCACCAATGAGTTTTTAGAAGCTTCATTAAAAACCAACCCGGGCTTTACTTACAAGCTTTTGCAATTCTACGCTTCTGAACTGCAGAATGCTGAGAAACGCATGCGAAATCTTGCTCACATGGAAGTAAGGGGAAGAATCGCCGACGCTCTATTGCAAATAGGTGATGTATATGGATACGATAAAAACAGATTCATTGCTACTTCGCTCAGCAGGCAGGATATTTCATCCTATGCCGGAACGACCTATGAAACAGTCTTTAAATTTTTTAAAGAATTGGCTCGCAGGAAAATTATCTCTACTTCCGGCAAAAATATCAGGATTAATAAGCCTGATCAATTGCAAAAATTTATCAGTGATCGGTTCTAGATAATCATGTATACTATGAGACACATTGACTCGCAACAGAATGGGATTCCAATATCAATTTCACTGGAAGAAAGTGCACAGCAGCTAAAGGCCGGAGAAAACATTTCAGCGGATAAGAAAAGACTTTTATACATTTCCGTTCTGGCATGCATTACAATGAAAGCGCTACAGTGGAAAGCCTGATTAAAAGAAAACCGGTTGGTATAACAAACGAGGATACAGTAAGAACTGCTGTTGAAATCATGGCGAAAGAGAATGCGGAATGTAGTGCCGGTGATCTCCCCGATGAAAATAAGATCATCGGTATTTTATCCTATAAAGATATGTTGGGAGTCTATCGTCTCCAGCGGGATGAGCATCAGCAGATACTTGCTATTTCCGTAAAGAGACAGACACTGAAATTACTAGCTCATGGTAAAAAGACGCTGTCATTTATAAAGGAAAAGA
>DASXOT010000072.1:0-9453 GCA_036494065.1 Chitinophagaceae bacterium | reverse complement strand
GTGCTAATATTCCGGTCACCCTGTACACATTATCATTCTTGCCGAAAAAGCTGTTTCCATTTATTCTAAAAGTTTTCCCTATGGCTGATTGCCACTCGCCAAAATAACGCTCGGCAGTTTCCTTTGTGAGCAATAGCGTATTAGGGTCTTTCAAAGACTTGTAATCCCCGGCCAGTAATGGGAATTCAAAAATTTCAAAGAAGGACGGTTCTACATAAAATGTCCCACTTTCTTCTTTGAATTTTTTCTCTATCTGGTTGCTGCTTTGACCGGTTATTATTATTTGCGTGTTGTCCAGTTCGAACACGCCCGATGATGCTATGCCCGGAAAGTCACTGTGCATGGTCACAGGCATAGGGAAGGGAACACCCGGCGTTATATGCAATCCATCGGCATTAGGCTGTTGCGTTAGTATGCGATAGATTCGGGTTTTTTTTGAATGAAAATTATCAAAGCTTAATTCGAACTGAACGATGAGAAAGATGACTATGCAAACAGCCGTTCCTACGGCAAGTCCCGCGATATTAATGAAAGCAAAACTCTTGTTTCGCCACAAATTCCTGAAAGCTGTTTTAAAATAGTTTTTAAGCATAGAAAAGCTTTGAGCTGTTAGCTGGTGAATTGTCAATGGTTAATTGTGAATGACTACCGCCTCCATTAACAATTGACAATTCACCATTCACAATGTCATTCCGAACGCAAACTCTTCACCGGATTCCCAATTGCCGCCTTTATTGCCTGGAAACCAATTGTAAACAGTGCGATAAACGCAGCAAGTACTGCGGCTATAATAAATATCCACCAGTACATATTAATATTGATACGATAAGCAAAACCCTGTAACCACTGGTTCATGAAATACCAGCCGACTGGAAAAGCAATAATGGTAGAAAAGGCGACTAGCTTCAGGAAGTCTTTGGAAAGCAGCGTTACAATCGTACTTACATCAGCCCCTAATACTTTCCTGATCCCAATTTCTTTAATACGCTGACTGATCGCAAATGCCGATAAGCCAAAGAGACCGAGGCATGCAATGATGATTGCGAGGCATGCGAATATGGTAAACAACTTTTCCTGTCGTACCTCAGCCAAATAAAGATTTGCAAAATTTTCATCAAGGAAAGTGAACTCGTAAGGTGTCTCCGGCAGATATTTTCTCCAGGTGCTTTCAATATGATTCAATGCACCTGAAATGTTCGAGCCACCGATCTTTATCGAAATCCTTCCGTAATAGTTGGGATTCGGGGCTATATACAATACTAGCGGAACGATCTTTTGGTGCATGGATTCAAAATTGAAGTCATTGAATACACCAATCAGTTTGCCCTTTTGCCCGTTATAGCCAAAGTCCTTGCCAATGGCATCTTCATTTTTTTTAAATCCTAAAACTTTCGCGGCGGCTTCATTGATCAGGAACGACGAAGTATCGGTGCCAAAGGCTCTTGATAAATCACGACCGGCAGCGATTTTAATTCCGTATGTGGAAAGAAAATCCTGGTCGATTGTCACAAACTTGATATCGGCGTTTACCGGAGCCAATGAATCACCATTCATCATGCTGACGCCGCCTGCATCAAGTAATCGGCCTGTGGGAATTCTCGATGACCGGCCCGCATTTTTTATATTGGAATTGAGCAACAGATCTGTTCTGAACGCATCGTATTTATCACTTAATTCCGCAACGTAAGGAAGGGTAACCACGTGTTCCTTGTCATAACCCAGCGACTTGTTTTCCATATAACTCATCTGGCTAAACACAATGGCCGTGCAAATAATAAGAATGATTGAAATAGCAAACTGCAGCGTCACAAGTATTTTGCGGAAGGAGATACCACCTTTGCCTGACGTTGTAAATCCTTTCAGCACTTTTACCGGTTGAAAAGAAGACATGAAAATGGCTGGGTATATGCCCGATAATAATCCCACGGCAAATGGAATGATCAGGATGGGAACAATGATTTGCCATTTCAATAAAATATCGATGCTGAGGCTTTGTCCCGAAACTTTGTTCAACCAGGGCAATAGTAATGAAGTAAATGCAAGGGCGAATAACAGGGCGATCCATGAAATCAAAACAGATTCACTCAGAAACTGGGCCATAAGTTCCTTTCGCCGGGCGCCTATAGTTTTTCTAATTCCAATTTCCCGGGCCCGGAGTGTTGATCGTGCAGTTGATAGATTCATATAGTTGATGCACGCGATCAGGAGGATAAATAATGCGATAGCAGAAAAAATATAGACCCGTTTTATATCGCCATTTTCTTCAGCTTCGAAGTCGGTATGGGAGCGGAGATGTATATCGGTTAGTTTTTGAAGGCTTAGTGAAGTGCCTTGTGAGGGCTTCACTGTTTTATATACGCCCGTCATATGCCTGTCGAGGAATGAAGGGAATTGAGCCGCCAGTTTTTTCGGATCGTATCCTTTCTCCAAGCGGATGTAAGTAAAAAAAGAATTATTTCCCCAATCGGTTTGAAGATCATTTTCGCCAAGGATGAGACTATCTTTAAGCGTGCTGAAGGAAAGTAAAATATCAGGGTGAATATGTGTGTTTGAAGGGAAAGGTTTATAAATGCCCGTGACTTTGAAATTTACATAATTACCGGAGGGATTTATTTTAATGATCTTATTGATAGGATCCGCATCGCCAAAATATTTTTTTGCCGTTTCATCAGTCATCATCACTGAATAGGGATCAGATAGCGCCCTGGCAGGATTTCCTTCCTCCACATTCACTTTAAAGAAGTCAAATAACTTGTCATCCGCAAAAACTACGTTCCTTTCATTGAACATCTTCTCGTCAAACTTTACTGGCATCGATCCGCCTGGATAAAGCCGAGTTACCTCTTCAACTTCCTTAAAATCGTTTTGCAAAAGCGGGCCAAACGGAGGAGCTACGGTGGCGAGATCGAGTGAAACGGAACCATTTTGCAGGTTATAAAATGTGCGGGTTACCCTATATACCCGATCTGCATTGGGTTGGTATTTATCATAACTTAATTCATGAAGAATGAATGTAAAGATCAACAAGCAGCAAGTCAATCCGACCGTCAACCCGAAAAGATTAACAAACGAAATAAATTTATACTTCGCGAGATTGCGAAAAGCGATTTTTAAATAGTTTTTAATCATAAGAAAGCTTTTAACAATGAGCTGCCGGCTATGAGCTTTAAGCTATCAGTCGGGACCTCATTTTTTGTTTTCTTTCTTTTCTCATAGGCACGTGAGTTAAAACCTGTCTTGAATAAGCTTGTGGCTTAAAGCTTATGGCTTAGAGCTGCATGAACATAATTACAGATTTCCTTTTATTAGATTTGGCGATATAGAAAAAGACAAGGCAGACTCTTGCAACAGTCTGCACCATGATAGGAGTACCTGGAAATGCCTTCTGACGCCATAACTCACCGAAGGCGATGTTTAAATTTTGTTTAATCATGGCTATACTTTTAAGCCGCCAATCGACAGCTATAAACTTCGGGCAAAAAAACTCGCAGCTCAAAGCTGGCCTTAAACCATTATATTTTCGAGGACAGTTTGTCCGTCAAGCATTCTTACAATACGGTGACTATAACGCGCATCATGTTCACTGTGCGTCACCATCACTATAGTGGTGCCCTGTTCGTTCAAGTCCGTGAGTAAAGTCATCACTTCGTTCCCGTTACTGGAATCGAGATTACCGGTAGGCTCATCGGCGAGTATCAATTTCGGCTTGTTTACAACCGCCCTTGCTACGGCAACACGTTGTTGCTGACCACCCGAAAGTTGTTGGGGATAGTGGTTGCGTCGATGCATGATCTGCATCTTATCCAACACTTCTTCCACACGTTTTTTTCTCTCAGCGGATTTTACGCCTGTGTAAATAAGTGGCAACTCTACGTTTTCGAAAACGGTCAATTCGTCAATCAGATTAAAGCTCTGGAATACAAAGCCGATATTATGCTTGCGAAGATCTGCCCTTTTACGTTCGTTGAACTTTGCTACTTCAATGCCATTAAAAATGAAACTTCCTTCATCAGGATCATCCAGTAATCCCAGGATATTTAATAAAGTAGATTTTCCGCAGCCGGAAGGTCCCATGATAGCCACAAACTCGCCCTCCTTTACTTCAAGAGACAGCTTGTTCAGCGCCACCGTCTCTACTTCTTCGGTTCTGTAAATTTTTTCAAGGTCTTTAATCTTGATCATTGTATTTATTTTAAGGTGAATTATCGGTTTAGATAGCTAAAAAATTATAACAGGGCGCAAGATTCCATTCAGATCGATTCTTGATCTGCACACTTTTTTTAGACGACCCTTTCTTGAAAGACGTTTCATCGTCCACATTGTTACACTTTTTGCCAAAGGAATAAAAGCTAAGGCAAACAATAAACAACACCAGGTATGCAGTCTTCTTTTTCATGAATCTATTTTTTTAATACTAACTCTTGCATATCCCCGTAGGTTTCGTAACTCGAGGTCACAACTTTATCACCCGGCTTCAGTCCACTGAGTACCTCATAATAATCGGGGTTAGCACGGCCTAGGACTATATCAACTTTATAAGCGGTTTTTCCATCATCACGTACCTTAAATATCCAGTTACCTCCTGTTTGCTGGAAAAATCCACCTTTTGCCACTTGCACAGCCTCTACTTCATCACTGAAGGCCAGCAGGATCTGCAGGGTCTGTCCCCGACGGATTCCCTGGGGTACATCACCTACAAATTGCATATCAACCTGGAAACGTCCACTTGTTATTTGCGAGTACACTTTTTTGATCACAAGCTTATAATCTTTATTGGCAAAGTTGAACGTACCATACAAGCCGGTGATGATCCTTGAAAGATAATGTTCATCAATATCAGCCCTAACTTTAAAACCGGTTAAAACATCAATTTGACCCAGACGCTCTCCTTTATTTTTATTCTGTCCAATTTCAGCATCCAGGGAGGTCAACTGTCCATCGGCAGGCGCTCTTACAATAAGATCACCAACCTTCCTTTTAAACAGGTCCAGCGCTTCCTGCGAGCCCTGGTATGATTGCTTTGCCTGCGCCACTTGCTGGGAATTTGATAGGGAGTCCTGCTCTAACAATTCTTTTGTCAGTCTCATTTTCTCGAGGGAATGGTTATAGTCGTTCTCCGCCTTTTTTAATTCCTGCAATCCAATTGCCTTTTCCTGGTAAAGGGTTTTGTCGAGATTGTAGATGCGTTCATTTTCTTTCAGTTCACTTTCCGCATCAGTCATTTGGTTCAGTTTGGAAACTGTATTCTGCTGCGCAGCATTCCGGGCGATCTGCATCTGCGTTAGTGTATTATATACGTTCGATTGCTGCGACAAAAGATTTAATTCGACATCGGTATTGCTTAGTCGCAGTATTGGGTCGCCTTTCTTCATCACGGTTCCGTCTTCGACATACTTTTCTTCAACTCTGCCTCCTTCAACAGCATCGAGATATATACTGGTAATCGGTAATACAACGCCATTGATCGGAATTCTTTCCTGAAAGGGCCCTTTTATTACCTCACTGACCGTAATTCGGTCAAGATCAACATTGAGCTTGCTTTTACCGGAGGTATATAAATAACTCAACACAATCAAAACAACCAGGGCAGTAATACCTCCAATCGTTAAGATGCGCTTCCTGTTCCATCTGCTTTTTTTGATGACTCGATCCACTTACTTTATTTTTTGTTTGTATATTTTGTTATGGTTGCTTGTTCTGCGAAGCTAAAGAAGTTCAGAGCCGAAAGACCATGGCATATTAAATTATAAAAACTTTGGACACCGACTCTGAACTCTAAACAAAAAACTGCAACTTCTTTTTTAAGGCAAGAATATGCCAATTTGGAACACTTATGATTTACAGATGTTTAAATCCCCCACATCTACGAAGACGTTCGTTAATGATACAATAACTGTACGATTTCGATACAGTAAATACATGATCTTTTTTGTAAAAATTTAGTTGCCATCACTTTGTATTTATGGTATAATTGCAGCAATGAGCTGAGACTGACATTAATGCCATCAAAAGCTAGATGCAAAAGCGGGATAAAATAAGCTCATTTTTGTCAATATTGATGTTCACAGTGATAATATTTGATAATTAATTATTATGAACCTGAAAAACGCTTCTATACTGGTGATTGATGATGACCAGGACGTATTGACCGCAGTACGATTGTTGTTGAAAACAGAAGTAAAGAACGTTATCACGGAAAAAAATCCGCAAAATCTTCGCTGGCTTTTATCGAAAGATGCTTATGATGTGATCTTGCTCGACATGAATTTTACCAGTTCAATTAATACCGGCAATGAAGGATTGTTCTGGCTGAACGAGATAAAGAAGTCGAAAGCCGATTCATCGGTCATTATGATCACCGCATATGGGGACATTGATCTGGCCGTGCGATCCCTGAAGGAAGGCGCTGCCGATTTTGTAATAAAACCCTGGCATAATGAAAAACTTCTTATAACTATTAAAGATGCCCTGCGAAAAAAAGAGAGTAAAAGTTTTTCTATCGGTCCCAACGGTGTTGAAACCGGTGCAAGTAAAGATCTGATCGGCGAATCCGAAGTAATACAGGAAATTTTTCTGAAGGTTGATAAGATAGCCCCAACAGAGGCTAACATTTTAATACTTGGAGAAAACGGAACCGGTAAAGATTTGATCGCAAAAGCTATTCACGACAAATCGATGAGGGCAGGTAAGGCGTTCGTAAAAGTAGATGTAGGAGCGCTGACAGAATCACTTTTCGAAAGTGAATTATTCGGACACAAAAAAGGATCGTTTACCGATGCGCGGGAAGAAAGGATCGGGAGATTTGAAATGGCTAATGGAGGTACCTTGTTCCTGGATGAAATTGGGAATATTTCTTTACATCAACAGGCTAAGTTATTAAGTGTTTTACAAAACAGGCAAATCTCAAGGATCGGCAGTAATGAAACGATCCCAATTGATATTCGTTTGATTTGCGCCACCAATGTTTCGCTGCCGGAGCTCGCAAATGAAAACAGGTTTCGAAAGGACCTGATCTATCGTATCAACACGGTTGAGATAATTGTGCCACCCTTACGCAAACGTGATAACGATATCATTTTACTCGCCAGGCATTTTGCCCGGTTATACAGTAATAAATACATGAAGCTTACACCCGAATTCGATAAAAAAGCTATAGAGAAATTATTGACCTATAATTATCCGGGTAATGTACGGGAACTTCAATACACAATTGAACGTGCGGTGATCATGGCTGATGAAAACGTTTTGCAAACCAAAGACCTGATATTTTCTCCTATCGAAATGCCATCTGTTTCAGAAAGTGAACCTTCAGAATTAAAACTGAGTGCAATTGAAAAAAATACAATTCTTAAAGTTATCGAGAAACACAACGGCAACATTACAAAAGCAGCCAAGGAGCTGGGTTTGACCAGGACGGCTCTGTACAGGCGACTGAGCAAATACGACATTTAGGCAAAAGGTGTAGGGTAGGGCATGAGATATAAGGTGTATGATACGGAGCAGCGTGTAGGTATAAAGTATGCAGCTGTGAATTAAACCTATACCTTACAGCGTATACCTCACACCGTCTGCCTTTTGCTTTGTATTTTTAACGTATGAATTTTAGAAATTTCGAATGGCGGATATTGTTGCGGGTGATATTATTGTTTATCACGCTTTCAGGCGCCTCTTTTATACTGATCCAGCAGTGGTATGTATATTTGTTAATTGCCGGCCCTGTGATCGTTTATCAGCTCATTGATATTTTTAACTTCCAGAAAAAAGCACAGCAGGAATTGAGCGAATTTGTGGAGTCAGTACACTACCGCGATTTTTCAAGATACTTTGATGTTAAGCATGCACCTGTCGAGCTGCAGCCACTACGCAAGGGATTTAATGAGATCAATACAACGTTTAAAGTCATTAGTAAGGAAAAGGAAACGCAATATCAGTATTTACAGAAGATACTTGAGCTGGTCGATACCGGCATTCTTTCGTACGAAGAGAAGACCGGTACAGTTGTGTGGATGAATGAATCCCTGAAAAGAATGGTGCAATTGCCCTATTTGAAGACCATTCACTCACTCGCAAGAAGAGATGAAGAGTTATATAAAGAGATACTCTCGTTGAAACCGGGTGCCAGCAAAATTGCATCCGCACATTTTGAAAGAAGCTCATTTAAAATATTGCTTTCGGGTACGGCATTTCAAACAGAAGGCAAGATTTATAAATTGGTTGCTTTTCAAAATGTGAATGAGGCCCTCGATGAGACAGAAGCGAGAGCCTGGCAAAAATTGTTGAGCGTCATGACTCACGAGATCATGAATTCCGTAGCGCCAATTTCTTCGCTGGCCGATACATTAAAACATCGCTTGCAACAATCCGTTACTTCGCTAAATGACGATGCGGGTTCTCTCGACGATCTTGAATTGGGGATCGACACGATCAAGAGAAGAAGTGAAGGACTGCTAAAATTTGCGGAAACCTATCGCAACCTGAATAAGATCACTACACTGAATTTGACAAGGGTGTTCGTAAGAGATCTTTTTGGAAATCTTTTGCAACTAATGCAACCGACCCTGGAGCAAAAAAACATTGAACTCGAAACGATCCTGAAAGACACCGATCTTCAACTCGAAATTGATATCAATTTAATCGAACAGGTTTTGATCAATCTCGTGGTCAATGCCATTGAAGCTATCAAGGACAATCCTTCTCCAAAAATCGTATTGTCCGCCTATGTAGCTTCTAATCATAAATCGATCATAAAAATTGCCGACAACGGCAGCGGCATGCCTCCCGAATTAATGGACAAAATATTTGTTCCCTTCTTCAGCACCAAAAAAAACGGGAGCGGCATTGGCCTAAGCCTCTGCAAACAAATCATGATGTTGCATAAGGGAAACATACAAGTGCAGTCGGCGGAAGGAGAGGGGACTGCGTTTTCATTGCAGTTTTAAGGGAGAGAGAACAAATTAAAAAGTAAACATGTAGACTTAACATTGCTTACAGCCAGGCGAAATTTTAGCAATAAGAATTTTTATTTGATATAACTGGCAATAAAATTTTCAAAGACCCCTGTTGTTTTTCCAGACAAAAGAGCGATGACGATATTCGTTTCAGTTAAATTTTGATTGAGCTTCATGATAAACATTTGGTTTCCTGTTTTTGTATTGATGAAACAGCAATCCCATAATTGACGCTTTGATTCTTTGTCATTTCATTTTTCTTATGATAGTTAAAGCTGTTACTATCGCCATTCGTCAGACTGTCTGTATGTGTGGTTGTATCTGTTTGTGGCAGCATTATCAGAACTGGTGCAGCATCTGAATAGCCGATTGATCCGGAGATCAGTTCAGTAACCTTTCTGCGATAAAATTTACTTTGCGTAAGTGCTGAATCTATATCTAGGTTAAGATAGAATTTTCTAACCCAGCAGCATCCGGCTTCACCTATTAATAAGCCAATGAAGGA
>DASXOT010000071.1:0-3570 GCA_036494065.1 Chitinophagaceae bacterium | reverse complement strand
GATTATGAAATCATGATCAATTTTCCAATCGATCCTCAACTGAATTAATTTCCCTGTTTCAAATTAAATTTATTGGTTTTCAATCTACAATTCAATCTGCATGAAAAAAACATTGCTGCCAATTCTTTGTATTCTCGTTTTATTTGCCTGCAGGCAAAATCAAAGCAAACCACGTGTACTCGTCTTTTCAAAAACTACCGGGTTTCGCCATTCGTCTATTCCAAATGGTAAGGCTGCCATTCAAAAGTTAGGATTAGAAAATAATTTTGACGTCGATACAACCGAAGACGCTAGTTACTTTACCGAAGAAAATCTAAAAAAATATGCTGCCATTATTTTTTTGAGCACCACCGGCGATGTGCTAAATAATCAGCAGGAAATTTCGATGGAAAGATTTATTCAATCAGGTGGTGGTTTTGTAGGCGTACATTCAGCTACCGATACTGAATATGATTGGATATGGTACGCTAACCTGGTGGGTGCGCAATTCCTCGGGCATCCAAAGATTCAGCCGGCGAATATAATAGTCGTTGACCGTTCAAACATAGCCACCAAACATCTTCCCGAAACATGGAGTAGAACCGATGAATGGTATAATTTCAAAAGATTCAACAAGGATGTAAAAGTGCTGCTAAAGATCGATGAAAGTTCTTACCAGGGTGGCACGATGGGAAACGATCATCCAATGTCATGGTATCATGATTATGACGGCGGCCGCGCTTTTTACACTGAGTTAGGTCATGTTGAAGAGTCATATACAGATTCTCTCTATTTAAAACATCTTCTGGGCGGCATTCAATATACGATTGGTAATAATCATCTCGACTATTCAAAGGCAAAATCGCAGTATCCTCCCGAAGAAAAGAAATTCACCAAGACTGTGCTGAGCCAGGGGGAGTTTTTCGAACCTACTGAAATGACAATTCTTCCCGATTTCGACGTGCTGATCGTGCAACGCAGAGGAGAAATTCTTTTATATAAAAATGACAGCAAAAAAATCAAGACGGCTGGTTTTCTAAATGTGTATTGGCATACCCTAAAAGATACAAACGTTAACGCCGAAGAAGGCCTTTTGGGTGTTTGCAAGGACCCAAATTTTCAGAAAAATCATTGGGTATACATGTTTTATTCACCTGTGGACACATCTGTCAATCGCCTTTCGAGGTTTGAATTGAAAAACGACACGATTGATATGAAATCAGAAAAGATTGTGTTGCAATTTTATTCACAAAGAGAAATTTGTTGTCATACCGGCGGATCAATCGCTTTTGGATCCGATGGATTATTATATTTATCAACTGGCGATAACTCCACTCCTTTTGATGAACCCAATCAAAAATTTGTATCGCATGGATTCGCTCCTCTTGATGACAGGCCAGGGCATGAAAAATATGATTCAAGAAGGACCGCCAGTAATTCAAACGACTTACGGGGAAAGATCATTCGCATTCGGGTAAAAGGTGACGGTACCTATGAAATCCCCGAAGGAAATCTTTTTCCCAGGGAAGAGCCAAAGACAAAACCTGAGATTTATGTGATGGGCAATCGTAACCCTTATCGCATATCGGTTGATCCAAAGAATAGTTTTTTGTACTGGGGAGAAGTGGGACCTGATTCGAATGCCGATAGTCTTGCAACAAGAGGACCGCGTGGATATGATGAAATAAATCAAGCTCGCAAAGCCGGTTATTTCGGATGGCCATTATTTGTTGGTAACAACTATCCCTATCATGAGTATGATTATGCCAACGGCAAATCCGGGAATCCATTTGACCCAGCCAAGCCTATTAACAATTCAAAAAACAACACAGGCATTACCCAATTGCCAGCAGCCCAACCAGCATTCATTTGGTATCCATACGGAGCGTCGCCTGATTTTCCTGAGGTCAGCACTGGCGGCAGAACAGCGATGGCTGGGCCTGCATTTTATAGTGACTTGTATTCTTCGGATACACGCCTACCTGACTATTATGATAAAAAGGTCTTTATTTATGACTGGATGAGGGATTGGATCATGGCTGTAACGTTGCAGCCTAATGGAGATTTTTATAAAATGGAGCCTTTTATGCCTTCGACAAAATTTGCCGCTCCTATTGACATGGAGTTAGGACCCGATGGAAAATTGTATATACTTGAATATGGCAACGGGTGGTTCCACAAAAACAAAGATGCCGGCTTATCAAGGGTTGATTTTGAAAAATGATATTGAGATTTTGAAATTGGGAAATTGGGAAATTTTTGTAACTATCCAGAAGCTTGTAGCCGCGTTTTCCTTTTTGAGTAGATATAGTTGATCAGCAGAACGGCTATACAAATCACAAGACCAAAAAACTCCCTTGTTTCTTCTACCCATGGTTTTTCTGCCTTCATGGTATCAGCAATGTTAGCAAAACTGTGTTTAGTGGCCCAATCCCATACTCCGTTTTCATCAAAGAATTTATACGCAGCATACACTGCGAATACCGCCATTCCTAGCAGGTAAGCCCCGGGATAAAACTTATTACGGAACGCCAGCCAGCAAAAAACAGCACAATACAAATAGATTGGCATCCATACATAAGGATCCGGATCATTGTATTGTAATCCAGCAAAGAAAATAAAACAGATGCAGAAAAAAATGTTGAAGATTTTTAGAACCATGGCTCACAGGATTTTAGAGGTTCGAAAGATAATACTAATATTTTTACCTGTCAAGCTATGATGCAAATGCGGCAAAGCCTTACGCTTCCACGGGGGTAGCTCCTTCCACCAGTACCGACACTTTGTTATTGAGGACTTCTACAAAACCATCTTTAATATCAAAAAAAGAAACATTACCCTGGCCGGTGCTGGCCGATTTATCTTTTAAAACCTTTATGCGTCCTGTTTTCAAAGCACTGACCAGTGGCGCATGTTTTTCCAACACTTCAAAGCTTCCGCTGATGCCAGGCATTTGCACGCCATACACTTCACCACTAAAGAGTTTTTTTTCAGGTGTGAGTATTTCAAGATTCATAGTATTTAGTATTTAGACACTTACTTTTCAGCTAATGAATTGTAAAATCCGAGGATCATCTTGTAAATCTGTAAAGCCTCATACCCTATTATCCCTGCGCCTGGGTTAGTATCTTCTTTCCCTTATCCATCGCGTCATCAATACTTCCGACAAGGTTAAATGCTGCTTCAGGATATTCGTCTACTTCGCCATCCATGATCATATTAAACCCGCGGATCGTTTCTTCAATAGGAACTAATACTCCTTTCAGCCCTGTGAAGGCTTCGGCTACATGGAAAGGTTGTGATAAGAAACGTTGCACTTTTCTTGCACGGGCAACTGTTTGTTTGTCTTCATCGCTCAATTCGTCCAAACCAAGAATGGCAATAATATCTTGTAATTCTTTATAACGTTGCAGGATCAACTTGACACGATTGGCGCAATCATAATGGGCATCTCCCACGACCTGTGGCATCAAAATTCTCGATGTAGAATCAAGAGGGTCAACAGCCGGATAAATTCCAAGGTCGGCGATCTTCCTGCTCAATACCGTGGTAGCATCAAGGTGAGCAAAGGTAGTAGCGGGAGCCGGATCG
>DASXOT010000070.1:0-2706 GCA_036494065.1 Chitinophagaceae bacterium | reverse complement strand
TATTAAGCCTTTATAACAAAAGGCATGATCGCATTCGTGACAAATTGATCAAATCAATGAACAGCATGGCTGATCTTGAAGAATACATTGATAAAACGGAGGACATTCAATTGGGAATAATGGTTGAAATTGTAAGAGAATATGGTAATGAAATCCCGGGCCTCATTAAGCGGCTTAAGCAGCTGCATATAGGCGACGAAAACCGATCTAAAGCCGAAATGATATTTTCAACTGTTCACCGCGCCAAAGGAATGGAATACGATGTCGTACATCTTGTCAACGATTTTATAAAAGAAGATGACCTTGAAAAACCAAAATCTACCGAAAAAGGCATTCCCGACGTAGTTAAATTGAATGAAGAAATTAATCTGTTATACGTTGCGGTTACCCGTACAAGAAATAAGTTGCATATCCCTGAGACTTTGATGCCTAAAAATTTCCCTGCATCTCCTATGATAAAAGTCATCAAAGTAAACATTGAAGGTGATATTTTAAACTTTAGCGTGCCAGCCAAAATATCAGTTAGCAAAGAGGCGGTCCCTATAAAATCACAATCAATAAAAGAGCACAAAGAAAGAACGTACACAGTTTCCCAAAAAAGAGAATCACATAAAGACGCTTACAAACCCTGGACCCCCGAACTCGATGAAGAACTCAAACAATTATATCAAAGTGACAACCCCATCAGCGCGATAGCAGATCATTTTGGAAGAACAAATGGCGCAATTATTTCAAGACTCAAGAAGTATAACTATTTCCCTGATTGATTTTTGACACAGTTTAATTTACAGACCCTTCGGGTTTCATTCCGGACTTGATCCGGAATCTTTATTTTTTGAAGATGCCGGGGCAAGCCCGGCATGACAGAATACATTAAGTTCATTCCAGACTCCTCACCTACCCTTTATCTTCTTCAAGGTCATCATGATCATCACCACCCAGACTATAATAGTTATTTTCCTCATCCTCTTCGCCGATGGCTTCATCGGCATCATCTGATTCGGTGCCCGGTATATCAAGATCATCGGCTGGCCCGCTTTTATTAGCAACTGTTTTATTCTTAAACTGAAGTGTCTTCATCTTCCAGCGACTCTTCCTTTTCCCGACTATAAATATCATCTTCCTTTTTATAAATCGGCAAAGGGAATTTCTTATCTTCTTCGGTCTGATTTGTTTTCTTTTTACTCATATTTGAAATGTTGTAGGAACTTTTTCAATATTTCTAAGTTAAGCTCTTTTTGAATGGGATCTGAGTTTGAGCGACACAATGCAGTTATCGGAATTTTAACTATCTATCCTGGAGGCTTTAGTGACGATTATCTTTCGTTTCTTCTGCTATTACCTGAAGTTCCGACCTCCGGGAAAGACCTTCTCTCCTGCTGCTGTTTTAATATTCCTTTGATCATTGCCAGGCACATATACGGGAGATTTTTTTACATCAGCCCTCGATAAAGTCAGCAAGGGTAACTCGTCAGCCTTTGTGGTTGTAAGACCACGCAATAGTTTTGAGAGATCATAGCAAGTCTTTACAATTACATGGATCACTTCTTTTTCTCGCTGTAATTTACCCTCTACCATCAGTAAACGGGATTGTAAAATTTCTTTGCGGAATTTCTGAAAAAGATTTTCATACACAACAAGATTTGCGCAACCTGTCTCGTCCTCAATAGTAATAAAACAAACACCTTTTGCAGTACCGGGACGTTGTCGCACTAAAACAAGACCCGCTATTTTCACCGGCTGACCATCCTGCATTGTATTTAATTGTTCCGCGGGAACAATATGCAATTGTTCAAGTTTTTCCCTGACAAAACTTACAGGATGGGCTTTTATCGATAAAGAAGTAGTAGCATAATCCTGGACAACATGTTCGGGCAAACTCATCACAGGTAAGGATGGCTTTTCTTCCCTCGCTGTTTCGCCAGGTTGCCCTTTGAATAAGGCAACCGGATGATCATCGCAAACCGATATTTCCCATAATGCCTGCCTGCGATCAAGACCTATTGATCGAAATGCATCCGCATCGGCGAGTTTTTCGAGTGTGGCACGTGAAAGATCCAAATCGCGCAGTTCATCAATACTCGTGAATCGTGTTCTTGAAGATAAAAGCACATTGATATCTTCTTCACGCAAACCTTTTATTTGCCGAAAGCCAAGACGAAGAGCACAATATTTAGCCGATTTCTCTTCAAGCAGGTTATCCCAAGTTGAGTAATTAATATCAATAGGTCTTACCTCAACACTCTGCTTCCTTACTTCGGCAACGATTTGGGCAGGTTGATAAAAACCCATTGGCATACTGTTTAGCAACGCACAGGCAAATGCTTCAGGATAATAACATTTAAGCCAGGCTGAAACATACACCAGCAAAGCAAAACTCGCAGCATGGCTCTCCGGGAAACCATAACTGCCAAAACCTTCTAATTGTTTAAAAACTCGTTCAGCGTATTCGGTCGTGTACCCATTGTTCAACATGCCATTGATCAGTTTCTGTTTGAATTTGGCCACCATTCCTTTTGCTTTAAATGTCGCCATACTGCGACGAAGTTCATCCGCTTCCGTAGGCGTAAAACCGGCAGCAACAATCGCAATTCGCATAGCCTGTTCCTGGAATAAAGGCACTCCCAGCGTCCGTTTTAAAATTTCTTCGAGTTCCGGCGATGGATAGTCAGCTTTTTCTTCTCCATTGCGACGTTTTAAATAAGG
>DASXOT010000069.1:0-3372 GCA_036494065.1 Chitinophagaceae bacterium | reverse complement strand
TAATAGAAAGAACAATAGTAACTACGGAGAATGCCAGGAGAATAACAGAGGGGGTGATCAAAAAAGGACTTTCGTCAAATTTTCTGAATAAAACGGAAAGGCTAACAGAAATGATGATTGCGTTTACCGATATCAATATGTTGGCCTTTCGATCAGCCATATAGCTTAATCGCAGATGATTCGACGATGCAGTACGCAACATCGTTTGTATGCCTTTTGATAATAGGCTATTAGCTTGTTTACTGATCTTTTGTTTTCCATCATTTTCCTTTTCGGTATCAAACAAGCTATGGGCTTGATCATTGCCGATGGCATTTTCGGCGATTTTTTGACGTAACGCTTCAATGTTTTCCTGTTTGCCCTTGGTCAAAAGATCAACACAATATGACGTGTAATATTTGTGATGCTCCAGAAAATCCAGCGTCTTGATATCCCATTCTGCTTTGGATATTTCGTGGTCGACCGATACTTCTTTTCGTACTTGTTTATTTGTTTTTTTGAAATCTTTTGTACCAAGATGGTAAGTATCCGCATCACAAACTATTTGCTGCAGCAGGCTCGAAGGAGTTGCATTTTTCTTAGTCGCCATGATGCAACCCTCAATGGCTTGAATCAACTCCGCGTCCGGGAAATTACTTTGCATGAATGATTTCATTTCCTCCACACTTTTATTTTCATGATTTTCCGGCGAGGTAAAAAGGTAACCGGTATCATGAAACCACGCTGCAATGTACACAGCCATCATTTCTTTTTCACTAAGCTTGTAATGTGATGCAATTTCTTGCGCACGTTTTACGATCTCCTGTGTGTGCTCCAGTGTATGAAAAATGAGTTTTGATTTTTCGTGCGTCTTAAATAAATTGACTACGTGGCTTTCAACCTGTTTATAAATACTATTCGTCATAGTCCTTTTTTTAGAAAGTGAGGTTTAATTTGGTTCCTGCTGAGAAATTCAAAAGCCTTTCTTCCTGCGAAAAACCGACGGTGACGGAGATTATTATCATCTTAAACGGAATAAAATAAAAACCGCCGCCGTAGGCATCATGCCATTTGTTGCTTGACTCATCCTTTAGCCAGACCCTTCCCACATCGTTAAACAAAACCAAGCCGAAAATGCCGGGGAACAGGTAAGATTTTACATCAAATAATTTTATACGGGCTTCAATGCTATTATACGCGATCGAGGAGCCAGAAAATCTAGTTTTGCGAAAGCCTCGTAGAAAATTGTTTGCACCAAGATTCAACGCCTGGAAATATTCGAAATTTTTGCTGAAAATATGCCCTCCTCCAAAACGTGCTACGGCAACCAGGTTGGCTGATTCGCTAATACTGGCATATACGCTCATATCGGAGGTGAGAGTAGTCAGGTTATTTGCATTTTTTGTTACACCGGCTAATGAAGTGAACTCCGTGTTCCACTGCACGCCCCGTGTCGGGAAAAGATCATTGTTCAAGTTATCGAAATAAACAATAAATTTTCCACCCGCATAGGTCTTAGTAGAATAAACGCCAACGGAATCAATACCAACCAAAGAAGGATGAGCCAGTATTTTGCCCCGGTTATCTGAAGAGTCACTCCAATAACGATAAACTACTGGTCCGATAATGATATGCAGCTTTTCAAAAAATCTTCGGCGAAACAATATCTCTCCTTGTGCGTAATTATAACGGGCCCGATAGAAGCTGATGTCATGTTGAGGATCAATTTTAGTCTTGTTGCCAAGGCCAAAGAAATTTTCGAGCGCCGGATTTTCGTAATCAATATTAACCAGGACGTCATTGTTGCGGAAGAAGTGATTGAATTCACCCCGATATTTAATTTCATAAGCGCCACGATTGAAGGCATACAATGTTGATAAGCGCTGATCCGTTGCATAAGGTTGGTTCCTAAAACCGTAGGTTCTTCTTGAAAATCCTAATCCGGCGAATAAACCATCCTCGACATTGTACCCCAGGTTGATACGTGGAAAACGATTAACATTATAATTAAATCCAAGTATGTTATAATAATTGACCGGCGGTTCATTTGATGTGAAATTTCGCGTCCGGCGCCTATGTTCGATAACATTTTTTTCAGTATTGAGATCATACAGATAGTTAACTACGTGCCCTCTGATATCGAACGTATCATTTCCTTTGCCACCAATCATACTCACCCGGATTCTCGATCGTGCGGTTGAATCGATCTCAAATTTGTCGTCATCATTTAAACCATAAAGCCTGACATCCTTTGTTACATGAGGATCAAACGTTCGATCATACATAACAAAACTTGTATCCGATTTTTTCTTGCGTGCAAATACCTGCACCCTCAATTTGTCGCCAACGCCGGTTACCTTAAAATATTCTTTTTCATTGCTGCCAATTACATTTACTCTTTTGGAAATAAAGCGATAGTATTTCAGCGCGGGCTTTTCTAAATTATTTCTCCTGGTAATTAGCCTGCTAACTAAAAAATTGCTGTCCTTTTTGAAAATTGGCGGAGGTAGTTTTTTTATCGCCTCTTTAATTATTGAATCGGCAAGTGTTTTCCGGAAATCGTTAACTTGCTGCTTCCATTCATCTTCATCCAAATCAGTTAAAAAAAGACGGTCAAAATCTCTCGCCGACCACGATAGCCAATTAATCTTTGGAAAATTGTAATGAAATCCTTTAAGCATAGGCAACTCCCGGTTCGCGGCAATGGCAAGGATCACACCATTTGACCGAAAAAATGCCTGGTCCCTGTCTTTCGGAATAGGGTAATAAAGTTTTCCTTTACCAGTATCGATGGTGCCCCATTTCCATTGATCAAAATGGCGGTCAAAATCGGCGATATATATATCCAGCAATCTCGCTTTTAAAACCATCGGTTGATTTACGCGATGATCGTTTTTCTCGATAAGATTATCAAAGACCTTTTCTGTACTTTTTGTGTCTTCGCCATAGCGTGAAGTGTCTTTTTCTTCTAAGGTGCAAACTGTATTTGCAAACATAGGACGATAGTAACCAAACGCAGGATCATCCGGCACAAAAAATAATTCTGGTTGGACCTCCACTACACCAAGCGCATTTGCCAGCGTTGGAATAGTCAACGATGCATAGGGATGAGATGCAGAGATAAAATCCTGTACTACGTCTGCGGCAAGCGTATTTCTAAATTCCTCCGGAATAGCATTGGCAGGATTTTTATCGATCGTTCTCAATTTCCATTGTCTGCCCGTTGGATCAGCGAGCGTCAACGACTTGGTTTGTTTGCCTCCCCCGAGGCTTATGATCTTTAATCCACCTTTTTCCTTATGAATATTAAAAACTTTCATGGTCACAGGCGTCGACCATTCATTCCGGTAGTTTGTTCCTACCATCACTCGTTTAGCGAACGTCGCACTGTCG
>DASXOT010000068.1:0-4754 GCA_036494065.1 Chitinophagaceae bacterium | reverse complement strand
TTCTGCCGGCTGTTTGCGACCATTACTTGTACTAAAATCGTTAAACATGCTTGCAGCAAACAATGAGGCAGAAATCCAACCCAGCGTCCATAAGCCACCGAATATCCAACCCAGGTAACTATTTTGAGATCTCACGCGCATCATTCGCCTGATGATCCATGTAATTAACGCAACTATGGGTACGGCCAAAAAAAGGAATAAAGTACCCCATGCAAATGCATTTTGCCAAATACCGTCCAGAAGAAAATTTTTAATTGGCCATACTCCTACACCACCAAATATCAACGCCATTAGTCCAACGAGCAGCCCAAACGCGATACTTCCTGCGATGAATAAAAAGAATGCTTTGAACAATACTCCGATTACATGCCCAATCCCTGAACCCGTGCGGCGGGCAACTTCTTTTACTTCAGAAGCAAATTCTTTACCCCGCGTATTCGCGAATTCTTTTGCTTTATTACCGAAATTTTGAGCACTCACTTTTACCTCCTCACCAAAATCCTTCGCCCGGCCTTTAACGTTTTGCCTGATTGTATTTACATCTACTTTTTCTCCTCTCATCTCCATTCGCTGATAGTCGCTATAAGCCTCCGGCAAAACGATCCATAAAATAATATAGGCAAAAATGAATGTACCGGATAATGAACCAAATACTACGTTAGGGATAAAGACGCCCTCATGATAAAATGGCCAGCTAATGATGCTGAGCAGGATGCTCAATAAAATAGGTGCTGCGAAGATCAGTCGAATGGTCCACGCCTCTCTTTTGAAATAAGCGGCTATGCCACTTGCAACACCTCCAAAAACCCTGTCTTCAGGATTCCTGTAAAGCCGGCGTCCGCCGAAATGATCGAGATCCCTTGCAGGTAAGATGATCCATAATAACAAATAAGCCAGGAACCCAAACCCAAAACCTCCAAAGGTTATAATAGCGAAGAGTATGCGAACAATAGCCGGATCTACATTCATATAATTTGCCAGGCCAGAACATACACCACCCACGATCTTATCACTTGAATCACGGTACAGCCTATTGCGCCTTGGACGTGTATAAGGTTGTTCGGGAGCGCTGCTGCTTTGTTGGGATTGTGTAGTGCTGGAAAATTTTTCGGCTTCTTCGGCTTCTTCAAAGTCTTCAGGCCTTCCCATGGACGCAATTATTTCATCGAGATCTGCGTCAGTAACAGAGGTTGCACCTTTCCTGATTTTTTCATTCATTAATTCGGCGATTCGGCTTTCAATATCGTTGATGATCTCGTCACGACCGTCTTCGTTAACGAAATAGCGTCGAAGACTTTCAATATAGGCCTGGAGTTTTTCATACGCAGAATCTTCGATCGGTATTACTCTGCCGCTCAGGTTTATGTTGATGATCTTTTTCATTGTCATAAATTTTTGGTTGAAGCCCCGATTTGTCGGAGAAAATTTGTTATTGGTTGAGTGGTTCGTTTGGGTTTTTATTAGCTAAAGCGTTTACTCCATTTGCCAACTCCTGCCAGGTTTGTTCAAGCTCTTTATAAAAAGCTTCGCCTTTTGGAGTCAGCGAGAAATACTTCCTCGGAGGGCCGGAATTACTTTCTACCCAGCGGTAGGTGAGCATTTCTGCATTTTTGAGCCTGGTGAGCAATGGATACAGGGTGCCCTCCAAAATGTGCAATCCTGCACTTTTCATTTCCTCAACTATATCACTGGGATAGGCCTCACCCCGGCGTATAATGGAGAGGATACAGAACTCCAGTATGCCCTTCCTCATCTGACTTTGTGTATTCTCTATATTCATATTCTTTGGAATTATCCTAAAAAATCAACTTGACAGCTCAAAGATAAGGTGATATTTGGTACTATGCAACACACAGTACTAAGTTTTTTTAAGTAATAGTTTATGAAATGTCGATAGGAAAATGACTGTAAGACAATGTAGTGGCTAGTTACAGGCAATTTGCGTAGTGGAGATAGCAAGCAGTTTAAAAGTATGAAAGGTGAAAATGGCGAGACGAGTGGCGGCTATTTTACAGCTAAAACGGCCGCTTCGTCTTTTTCAGGGTCGACCAATGCATACCTAATCACGCCATTTATGAGCATCTCATCTATTGCATTCATTATAGCTTTATAAGACGAATTTTTCGAAGGCTTTATTAAAATCACAAGTTGCCGTTTATCGACGTTGCTGTTTTTGAGGCTAAGCTGTTTTTCACGAATAATGTTTCCTAACCCGCTTTTCTCATCAAATGAAGTTTGAAATATTGCTTTAGTTTTTCGGGCTTCAGACCACTGACCATAATAATAGAAAACACGATCACCCTTATCCAATAACACTGTCATGGATTTTGAATCAGCGATTTTGGTCGAGTCACCATCGTGAGGCATAATTAATTTTGCAATCGTTGGCTGTGTAAGCTCTGTCGCAAAAATAAAAAAGGCGATCAATAAAAATCCAAGGTCAACCATCGGAGTCATATCAATTCTCAGGCTTGCTTTTTTCGGATGTGAGGAGTTTCTCCTGGCACGTAACGTATCCGAAGAATTTATTTCGATCATGTAAGCAGTTTGCCAATAAGATCCTAATAAAAACCGATTCCATACCATTTATGGCATTGACTTTGGTTTTTTGTTTAAGCCGGGGTTCAGTTAGCTTTACAAAAACAAAACAATGAAAACGGTCATTGTACCAACAGATTTTTCACCCACCTCTCGCAACGCAATCAACTACGCTGTCGATCTCGCCAAAGAAAAATCCGCTAACATTTTATTGTTTCATGCTTACCAGATACCGGTAAGTATGACAGATGTTCCGATTGCTTTGATATCGGTGGAAGATCTGCAGAAGAATGCCAATAATCAAATAGGCGAATTAAAAAAATCCCTTGAGCAATCCACTGGCGGCTCAATAGAAATTAATACCGAAGCAAGATTGGGAAGCACTGTTGATGAACTGGAACGTCTGTGTGAACGTGTGAAACCCTTTGTCGTTATTATGGGCACAAGCGGAATGACGGGAATCGAAGGAGTTTTATTTGGAAGCACAACACTCAGTGTAATAAAACATTTACATCATCCTGTAATCGTTGTGCCACCTGGTAAAAAATATACATCGATAAAAAAACTTGGATTTGCAACTGATTTAAAAGAAGTAGTTGCTAATACGCCGGCACAATTCATAAAAGATTTTGTAAAGGAATTTCATGCCGACCTGTATGTATTGAATGTGCACGAAAAAAACTCGGCTACCAGTGCGTTTCCGTCGGAGCAGTCAGCTTTGCTGCATACCCTGTTACAGGAATTGAATCCGAAATATGAATTTATTGAAGATGAAAATCTGGAAATTGGCATTGAAAGATTTGCGGAAGCAAATCATCTTGATCTTATAATAGCTATTCCTAAAAAACACAAATTAGTAGAAAGGTTATTCAGGAAAAGTCATACCAAAGAACTTGTCGTTCACTCGCATCTGCCAATAATGTGTGTGCATGCGTGAGCTGCGAGCCTTGCCTGGGAAACTTTTATAGACTAGCAGTTGAATTTTCTACAGATTATGACCAGTAACTAAAAGCTCACAGCTCGCAGCTTCTTCAAAATTCCGCGCTTTTGGGAGTTCGCGGAAATGCAATCACATCCCTGATATTGTTCAGGCCTGTTACAAACTGAACCATTCTTTCAAATCCCAGTCCAAATCCTGCATGTGGAACAGTGCCAAATCGCCTGGTATCGAGATACCACCATAACTGGTCGATGGGAACATTCATCTCTATCATTCTTTGCTCTAATCTTTCCAGTCTCTCTTCGCGCTGCGAACCGCCAACAATCTCTCCAATGCCCGGCGCAAGAATATCCATCGCTGCGACAGTTTTTCCATCATCATTTTGTCGCATGTAAAATGCTTTGATCTCTTTTGGATAATTGATGAGGATGACAGGTTTTTTAAAATGTTTCTCAACCAGGTATCGTTCATGCTCGCTTTGCAAATCCATTCCCCAGCCTGCAATGGGATATTGGAACTTTTTCTTTTTGTTATGATTGCTTTCTTTTAGTATTTCAACCGCTTCAGTGTACGTCAATCTCTCAAAATCGTTGTTTAGAACAAAGTCCAGCTTTTCAATCAATCCTAACTCACTCCGTTTGTCTTGTGGTAATTGCTTTTCTTCATCAGCCAGGCGCAGTGCGAGAAATTCAAGGTCTTCGCGATTATTATCCATCGCGTATTTTATAATATACTTAATGAACTCTTCCGCGAGGTTTGCATTGTCTTCCAGGTCATAAAAAGCCATTTCAGGCTCAATCATCCAAAACTCGGCAAGATGTCTTGCCGTATTGGAATTTTCAGCGCGGAAAGTTGGACCAAAAGTATAGATGTCACCAAATGCAGTGGCGGCGAGCTCTCCTTCTAACTGACCGCTAACCGTCAGATTGGTAATGCGGCCAAAAAAATCTTCTTTAAAGTTGATCGTGCCATCGTCATTCCGGGGTGTGTTATCAAAGGGAAGTGTCGTAACCCGGAATGTTTCGCCGGCACCTTCCGCATCACTGGCAGTTATAATGGGTGTGTGGATGTAAACAAAACCCCTGCTATTGAAAAATTGATGAACTGCAAATGCCAGCGTATGGCGTACCCGGAACACGGCTCCAAAAGTATTGGTGCGAAATCGTAAATGGGCGATCTCTCTCAAAAATTCAAGGCTATGTTTTTTGGGTTGCAATGGATACTTTTCTGCATCACTTTCTCCCAGTATTTCTATGCTGTTTGCTTTTATTTCTAA
>DASXOT010000067.1:0-1729 GCA_036494065.1 Chitinophagaceae bacterium | reverse complement strand
CTGTTTCAGATTTCAACCTTCCTACTATTACCGCTGTTGATCGTAATATAAACGCTGTCGTTGTCTCCGATGTAGGAACGATCAGGTTTATCGGCAACAGGAAAGGATGGTTTACGCTCGCGTACCAATGGAATACGAGGATCAAAATATTAAACAATAGAGCCTTCAGTCTGGCGACTGTTGAAATTCCTCTCTATGCTCCAAAGGATAGCCCTGAAATGTTAATGAATGTAAAGGCATCCACCTATAACCTGGAAAATGGCCATGTGATTGAAACGAGCCTCGACAACAAAACCGTATTCGAAGATCGGCCTGACCGTGAGTATATCGGGAAAAAATTTACTGTGCGCGCTACATGAGTTTTTCAATCTTGCAATAAAAATAAAACGAGCAGATCGTTTTTAAAAGAAAAATAATTATTGTACCGTGAACATCAAAAATCAAATTTTACCTAAGCAACCTCTTATGAAATTACATTTGTCGCTTGCCATCTTCCTGCTATGGGGACTTATACAGGCCAATGCGCAGGATAAATCGAGTGCAAAATTCGGAAAGATAGTCCCTGAGGATTTTGCTCCTAAAGTTTATAGCGTTGATAGCAACGCCAATGCCGTCATCATTGCTGACATCGGCTCATCTAAAATAGTGGGCAATAATAAAGGATGGTTTTCACTTGAATTCAAGCATTATTGCCGCGCCCGATTGCTCAACAAAAACGGATTTGACCTGGCTACAGATAAAATACTTCTCTATTCTGTAGGTGATAAGGAAGAAAAGCTCCTGGATTTTAAAGCGGCTACTTACAACCTTGAGAATGGAAAGGTAGTATCGACCCCACTGGATAAAGAAAATATTTTCAAAGAAAAATTGACTAAAAACCTGGAAGTAAGAAAATTTACATTTCCCAATATCAAGGAAGGCTCGATTATCGAATTTGAGTATACGGTGAACTCCGATTATCTACACTATTTAAGAGCCTGGTCTTTCCAGGGCGACTACCCTCGACTTTGGAGCGAATACAATGTGACAATTCCCGCCTTTTTTAATTACATGGTCCTTTCGCAGGGATATGAGAAATTTTTTATCCAGGATAAAAAAACTTTTACGGATAATTTTAACGTGGTTCAATCAAACGGTGTAGAAGCGTCAAATTTCATCACAATCTCTAATGCTAACGTTGGCAGTTATCGATGGGTGGTAAAGGATATCCCCGCATTAAGGGGAGAAAGTTTTGTCTCCACCATTGACAATCACATTCAAAAAATTGACTTTGTTCTTGTTTCTCAAACGGAACCATTACAACCGTTTTCATATATGAGCTCATGGCCCCAGAAAACTGAAGATTTAATGAATGATGAGGACTTCGGGCTTTCCCTTTCAAAGGATAACGGCTGGCTTGGGGATGTGGTAAAACCGGCAATGATTGGAGCCACTTCCATGTTGGAAAAGGCAAAACGAATCTATGCCTTTGCCCGTGATAATCTCACCTGTACAGATTATTCTGATATTTGGCTCGGTCAATCTTTGAAAAACGTTCTAAAGACAAAGAATGGGTCTGTCGCGGACATCAACCTGCTGCTGGTAGCAATGCTCAGGTACGCAGGTATACCGGCCGATCCTGTGTTATTAAGCACGAGAGATAATGGTTACACTTATCCTCCTTCTCCCATCCTTTCGAGATTTAACTATGTTATTTGTTGTGCCACCATCAATGGGAAACAAATTTTAC
>DASXOT010000066.1:0-2891 GCA_036494065.1 Chitinophagaceae bacterium | reverse complement strand
ACTGCTTTGAAGTCAGTATGTAATCAATCCGAAGTGTAGGCGAAATCGAATTAAAAGTGCGACCAATTCCGCTTCCTTTTAATAGAAAGGCATCCTTCATGTCCCGATGAAGAGTAAAATAGGTATAGGAGTTAGGAATATCATTGCAGTCGCCACAGAAAACAACGGGGTATTTACTTTGATCAATCTGTTCTCTTATGTTATTAGCCTGGATACTGCGGTTTTCAAATCCTCGTCTCAATTTTGAAAAAATAGTTTTGGAATTTGTTACAATTCCATCATCATAGTTTCTTATTTGATCGATCCTTTCGTAGTCGCTTCTTTTGAATTGAACGGATTGCAGATGACTCGTAAAAATTCTGATCGTGTCATCATTCAATTTTACATCGATGTGCAATAATGCCTCCGGAGAACTGGGTCTGGGATAAATAAAAATACCGCTGTCAATGATCGGCAATCTCGAGAAAATGACAGAGCTGAAATATTGTTTTTCGCCATCTTCACGGAAATTAAAATAATAATAGGGGTAATTTAAATTTTTTTGGATGTAGCTAATATTATCATAATAGTCATCACGGGCCGACGTAAAAAATTCCTGCATGCAGATGATATCAGCATTTTGCTGCTTTAGCTGCTCCATCATTTTTAACCTTATTTGGCTACCTGCATCGTTGTTCTTCTTTAATTCTATAAATCGCGCCACATTCCATGTAACTATTCGCAAAGTGCCATTTTCTTTTTCCCGCTTAAAGGAATGAGGCAAATGAAAACTAAAAAAAACCCCGATACTTTTCCAACCAGCTGCCAATACGATCATAGACAGGAGAGCGTATTTTGGTTTTATAAAGGCCCAAAAAAGGATAAAAAGAATAAGGAAAAATAACAGGAACGGAAAGATAAAACCCAGCCATGATATAAACCACCATTTCACGGGGTCAAGATAAGGCGCAAGGCAAGCCAATAAGAAAATAACACCCAGGAACAAATTCAATGCTATAAAAACTCGTCTCGCAAAGGTTCTAAACTTACTTGCCATTGACGCAATTTACAAATTTAACCAGCTTAACACTTGCCATGAAGTCGTTAAAAGACTAACGCTTCGGTTCCGCGGCGGCGGACTTACATTTCAAGAGCTTTATGGTATGCAACCAACCTGACACGTGGTGCGAATATTCTGACTTTGTAGTTGCCTTCTGCCTTCTTATGTTTGCACGATATTTATGAATAATGACCGTCACAGAACACATTAAACAGGCAAAAGGAACGCTTATTTCGTTTGAAATTCTGCCTCCGTTAAAAGGAAAAGGTATCAGCGCTATTTACGACCATTTGGATCCATTGATGGAATACAAACCGTCTTTCATCAATGTCACCTATCATCGGAGTGAAACGATGTTCAAGAAAAGATCAGATGGTAGTTTCGAAAAAATAGATGTAAAAAAAAGACCGGGGACTGTTGCTATATGTGCTGCTATCATGAATCATTATAAAGTCGATGCGGTGCCTCATCTCATTTGTGGCGGTTTTAGCAAGAATGAAACAGAGGATGCACTTATCGATTTGAATTTTTTAGGTGTCGATAACGTTCTTGTTCTTCGCGGGGATGCTCCCAGAAATGAGACCTTCTTTGAACCGGATCCCGGCGGGCATCGTTATGCAATTGACCTGATGACACAGGTCGCTAACATGAACAATGGTATTTACCTGGAAGAAGATCTTAAAGGCGCATTGAAAACGAAATTCTGCATTGGTGTGGCTGGCTACCCCGAAAAACATTTCGAAGCTCCGAATATGCAGGCAGACCTCAACTATTTAAAAGCAAAGGTGGATGCAGGGGCCGAATACATCATCACCCAAATGTTTTTTGACAATCAGAAATATTTTGATTTTGTAAAAAGATGCAGGGAGATTGGAATACAGGTCCCCATCATACCCGGCCTTAAGCCTATCACCACAAGAAAGCAATTGACGATTATTCCGAGGACATTTTATGTCGATATTCCCACAGAACTCGCAAATGAGCTCGTGAAATGTAAAACCGATGAGGAAGTGTCTTCGATAGGTACAGCGTGGCTGATTGATCAGTCGAGAGAGCTAAAAAAATTCGGTGTTCCCGTGTTACATTACTACACGCTGGGAAAGGCTTCAGTCATTGTCAACGTGGTAAAATCCATTTAAGTTTACCTTAGATATTATTCCAGGGCTACCGCCTTTACACTTTAAGCCTTTTGCTTACGCCTCATGCATCCATTTACGGAATGCCGGGGCAGTTTCCTGACTGATGATAATGCTATAGTTTAGTTCAGGATTGATAAGATCTAATTGTAGCTTCACCTTTTCGTAAGACTTGAACCCTTTTATGTAATTAATGTTGATGATATACTGCCGGTTAGCACGAAAAAAGATGGCTGAATCAAGATCTTCTTCCAGGTCACCAAGGTTTTTATCCACGATATATTTTTTACTCCATTTATCAACTACATAAACGACTTTATTTTCCGTATAAAAAAGCACAATGTCTTCAAGTCTGAGTGAAATATTTTCAAGTCCCTTTTTCACAATCAATCTTGTCCTTTTCCTGTTAACATATTGGACAAGGCTATTGAGTGAGGGCTGATTGTTGAAATGTTTTTCCAGTCGCCTGTACTTATTAATGGCGTTCCTCAATTCGTCCTCGACAACTGGCTTAAGCAGGTAATCAATGCCGTTGTACTCAAAGGCGTTCATTACAAATTGATCATACCCGGTAATAAAAATGACCGGCGTTTTGATCTCTGCCTTGGTAAATATTTCAAAAGACAATCCATCCTCCAGTTGCACATCGCAAAATATGAGATCGGCTTTTGGGGAGTTCGAAAAATAATCAATACTTTCCCTCACGTTCGAAAGCT
>DASXOT010000065.1:0-4393 GCA_036494065.1 Chitinophagaceae bacterium | reverse complement strand
ATTTTTTTCCTGGCGCAGGACGCTGAAGTGATATATTCAAAATCATTAATGATGAGATCATATTTTTCCACCGGTAAATCCTGTATTTCTTTCTTTATTTTAAAATGATGATAGCCTTTCATGATCTTCCAGTAATCCAGGCCCCCGGTACAATTATAGAAAAGACTTAAGCCATTGCTTCTGTATTTAACAGGAGCGTCGAAAGTAAGCGAACTGTTTGCGCCGCTTAAGAAAATATCAACGGTTCCATATGTTTCCAGATGAGGCAGTAACTCCATTGCCCTGCTGATATGACCATTGCCGGTAGCCTGGATTGCGTAGAATATCTTCATGTTTGTCTATAATCATTATTTTCCTGCTGATCACTCATCCTTCATCACTGATTCTTCAGCTATGCCCCAAGCGAGTGAAGGTAAATAGCGATCTGGTCAGTCATTACATCAGTTGCCTGTCTTTTCATTTCCTTTACATTAATCGTTTCCAGCTTGGATTCTTCGTATTGATAAATATGCCAATCACTATTATAATATTCTAATGAAGTAAGATGCTCTACCCAATCTCCTGAGTTCAGGTATACCACACTTCCATCGTGATTGCTTATTACTCTTTTTTGAGGCTGATGGATATGGCCACAGATCACGTAATCGTATTTTTTTTCGATAGCCAGTTCACCAATCAGGGTCTCAAATGCATCGATCTTGACAATCGCTTCATTTACTTTTTTCATTACTTTTTTTGAAAGTGAGATTTTTTCTTTTCCAAATAGTTTCATGAATTTATTAATGAAACGATTGAATCCCAGCAATACAGCGTATCCGTTGCTGCCCATCTTTGCCCAGAATTTTGCGGAACCTTTTGTTGTATTATCAAATACATCGCCGTGAAATACCCAGGTCATCTTATGATCGATTTCGATAACAAGTTTATCAGTGAGTTGAAATTGACCCAAATGCAAATCACTGTATCTTCTCATCATTTCATCATGGTTGCCGGTGACATAAATTACCCGCGTGCCCGAGGTCATCAGGTTGAGTATTTCTTTGATGACTGCTACATGGGTTGAAGGAAAATAATGCTTGCTGAATTGCCAGATATCGATAATGTCTCCGTTCAGGATTAATATCTGGGGACTGATGCTTTTGAGATAGGTAACGATTTCCTTTGCCCGGCATCCATAGGTGCCAAGGTGTAGGTCAGAAAGAACGGCAACATCGATATTACGTTTTTGCATGGGCGGAAAAGTTTTACAAAATTTATCAACAGGTTTAACCAGAGTGTTACCTCAGTGTTAAGAATTTATAATGGGAATATGATCTTTTTGTTAACACCTTGTTTCTAACATTTAAATAATGCTTAGATAACAGTTCAATCATATTAGCATTCTTTCTTTGCCAAACCGCACACAATGAAACATATCTTTACCTGTATCATACTGGCAGTATGTTTGCAGGCGCCGAAAAACCTCATCAAAGAAACAGCCGCCTCTCATCCCGTCGCCCCGGTTCAGAATCTTTTCATCATTACAATAGATGGTTTTCGCTGGCAGGAAATTTTTAACGGCGCTGATTCGCTATTGATAAATGATGAGCGCTACACGCCGGATACGGCAACCATGAAGATGATGTATTGGGCTTCCGATCCGGATGAACGCAGAAAAAAGTTAATGCCGTTCTTTTGGAATGTGCTTTCACAAAAAGGACAGATATATGGTAACAGGCATTTCAATAACAAAGTGAACGTCTCAAACATCTACTCGCTATCCTATCCCGGATATAGTGAGATGTTTACCGGTAAGGCGGATATTACTATTTCTTCAAATGATAAAAAGATCAACCCTAATTATAATGTACTTGAATACCTGAATCAGCAAGCTGGATATAAAGGAAACGTGGTGGCTTTCACTTCATGGGATGTGTTTCCTTATATCCTGGATAAGCAAAGGGCAGGTATAAAGATGAATAGTGGCTACGAAAATGTAGAAGAGGATAGTATGACGCAAAGCCTGGTAGATAAAATCCAGAATGAGGAAGTGTACGACAAAACGCAGACCAGGCAAGATGAATTGACATTTGTTGCGGCGAGAGAATATGTGAAGAAATTTAAACCGTCGATCGTATATCTTGGTTTTGGAGAAACCGATGAAATGGCTCACCAGGGACGATATGATCTTTATCTTGAAAAAGCGGCTGAGATTGACAAAATGATAGCCCAGCTTTGGCATTGGGCGCAATCTACCCCGGCATATAAGAACAACACGACATTTATCATTACTACGGATCACGGCAGAGGCAAATCTTCTTCAAAATGGATAAACCATGGATTTTTTATAAATGGATCATCACAGACATGGCTGGCTCTTATCGGTCCTAACATTACACCTCTCGGCGAAATGAAAAATGACGAACAGATCTATCAAAAACAGATCGCTCAGACGATCGCGGAACTGGTAGGAAAGAATTTTCAAACTAATAAAGTTGTTGCGCCTGCGATTGTTCTGAGATGAATTTGAGTGGTGAATTGTGAATTGGCAATGCTGAATTGTGCATTTTTACCTTTGGTTTTTATCTCTACTATTAACTGTCCACTAGTTGTATTCAGTTCACGGATTATGAACTCCGGAAATGATAGGCCTTGGTTTTGGTGAAAGCGCGTAAGCCAGCATGAGAAAGTGTTACACCAAGCCCCGAATGTTTCCTTCCGCTCCAGGGTAAAGCGGCGCTAACCCGATCGCAACAATTCCAATATCCTGTACCTACATTTATTTTGTCAAGGATATTCTCTGCTCTTTTCTCATTAGAGCTATAAACGGAAGCTGTCAAGCCATATTCAGTATCCTTCATCAATTCAATCGCCTGTTCGTCGTTTTTTACTTTCATGATGCCAATCACGGGGCCAAACGATTCGTCTCTCATTACACTCATGTCATGGCTTACATTAACCAATACTGTTGGTTCGAAGAAATATCCTTTACCGTCAACTTTTTTTCCACCCGTTAAAATAGTAGCGCCTTTCTCTGCTGCGTCGATCAATTGTTTTTCCAAAACAGCAATCTGTTCCTTCCGGCTCAACGGGCCGATATAAACTCCTTGTTCAACAGGTAAGCCCATCTTCCATGAACTCACTTCCTTTACAAATTCATCAACGTAGTCATCGTAAACTTTTTCATTTACATAAATCCTTTCCACGGCGCAACAACTTTGGCCATTATTATAGAAAGCCCCGTCGGCGGTAGCGGCTGCCACAGCTTTTACATCCTTTATATCATCTGCCACATAAAGCGGGTCCTTGCCACCCAGTTCGCATTGACAAGGAACCATTTTAGGAGCAACCGTATCATGGATGTATTTCCCGGTTTTGTAAGACCCGGTAAAAAAATAGCCGTCAAAAGAGAGATTCAATAACAACTGTCCTACGTTTCCACCGCCTATTGCAACATGGAAAATATTTTCGGGCACACCCGCTTCCTTCAGGAGCTTTTCTATTTGCAAGCCCGTGAGTGTTGAATACTCAGAGGGTTTATACAACACTGCATTACCTGCCAGCAATGCGGGAACAAATACGTTGACACCTACGAGATAGGGGTAGTTCCAGGCAGAAATATTGCAAACAACGCCGAGTGGCTCATATGAAATTTTTTCTTCCATCCCATTTCCAGAGCTCATCATCTCATCAGATAAATATTTTTCTGCATTTTCTGTTAGCCATTTTATTCTTACTCTTGCGCCATTGATCTCGTTGCGTGATTGTTGCAATGGTTTACCTACTTCAGAAGTGAGTATTGAAGTAAGCGGAGCAATATTATTTTCCAACAGCTCGGAGAATTTTTTAATTATCTCAATTCTTTTGAGAAGCGGAGTTTGATGCCATGCAGGCTGAGCTGTCCGCAATTTTTCAAACTTCTTTTCGAGACTTTCTTTGGTGTCTTCACTTAATTCTGCTATTAATTCTTCGGTCGCCGGATTAATGACTCTCATTTTTATTGGCAATTGATTTTTTTATTTCTTCGATGAATCTCTCTCTTAGATTTTTTGATAAAGGAGTATTTTCTAATTGGAACCTGAACATTCTTTCCGGGTGCCATTGTACAGCCAGCAGAAACGGCTGGTTTAACTTGTTCTTCCTTTCGATGGCTTCGATAATTCCTTCATTTGACACTGCACTTGCTATCAAACCTTCTCCCAATGTTTCAACGGCTTGATGATGGGCGCTGTTGATCTGCCCGTTTTCTTCGTGTGATATGTCATAAAGCAGTGTATCTTTTTTGATATTAACCGGGTGAGATTTATCAGGTTCTCCCCTATGAATTTTATTCAATACATCATTGTCCAGGTTTTGGATGAGCGTTCCTTTATAAATTACATTTATCAGTTGCATGCCTCTGCAAATGCCCAGC
>DASXOT010000064.1:0-3096 GCA_036494065.1 Chitinophagaceae bacterium | reverse complement strand
TGGCTATTGCTTTATGATGAAACAGGTTATAACAAAAAGCGCCAATGCTGTTGCCACCGGCGTAGCCGAGAAAGCTAATGTCCGGAGCAATCAGCACCAATAAGTATACCCACCAGCTAACATGCATGAGGCTCAAAGCGTACACACTCAGCGCTACCATCGCGACTTCCTCTATCTTTAGAACATTCTTCATTGCCTGATTTTTATTCTTGACTGCGCCAGTCTCAGAAGGCCGATCATTGCTGGTTTTCAGAAATCGATTCGATGCTTGCACTTTCTGCGTCACCACCTGGTAATTTTACATCAAATTCCTTCCATGATTTATTTATATCACCCAGCATCTCGATCTTTCCCTGTGCGATCAGCTCTTTCAGCCGCCACATAATAAAGACGTCCCCTGTCTTTATTCTCATCCGGTGCAAAGTATTTATCAGTACCCTGGTCGCTTTTTGCCAATCTTTAGTAATGTTCTTCAATATCTCGGTATCATAAAACGTTTCATCCTTTCCAATAATCTTTTTACCGCCTTCTAATATTCTGACCGCAAAATTTTCCACGCACAATTTTTTCCATTCATCGGGATCACCTTCAAATTCACTTAGCGTGATCGGCCTTGCAAGCCGTTTGGCTTTCAATAGTTCTTTTGGGAGTATTTCGTGCATCCAGGAGGGATAAAATATCTGACCTTTTTCATTGATAAATGGAAGGTTGTTCAGATAAATAACAAAAACTCTTCCCTGGAATTCTTTGAAGTTTTGCATGAACCAATAGTAGCCGCAGACATCGTGTTGATTTTGTCCCGTCCAAATCCACAGTTGATCACTACTTGCAGCTAACCCCCCCTTTATTTTTTTTACCGTTTCCCTGTCATCAAAAAAGGTTTGCGGATCTTTTTCATAGGGAGAATTCATCAACAGCCGTCTCCACCAATCTGTTCTTGCCTGCCAGCCTTCGTCTGTTTCGATTCCATTGAGAGGGCCGACCGCAAAATCATCCTTAATTTGGATCACTTCGCCGGACAAACTTTCATCGAGTTTGATGACGTCTTTCATCAGTTCGATTTCGGAGCCGTTAAAAACTATGTGGATCATTTGAATAATCAATAATGAGTAATGAGTTATCAGTGGTGAGTGTCTTCTTTATTGCCTCTAATCACCGATTATGCTTCTACTGGCTTTTTCGCAGTTTCGTCAGTTACAGGCGCATCGATTTCTACTTTCAGGTTATCGATAATAAACTCCTGTCTCTCCTGGGTATTTTTACCCATGTAATATTCAAGGAGATTTTGAATGTGGTCGCCTTGTTCCAATACTACGGCTTGCAAACGAATCTCCTCTCCGATGAATCTCCCGAATTCGTCTGGTGAAATTTCACCTAAACCTTTAAACCGGGTGATCTCAGGTTTGCCACCGAGTTTTTTTATCGCCGCCTGTTTCTCTCTTTCATCGTAGCAATAGATCGTTTCTTTTTTATCCCTCACGCGGAATAAAGGTGTTTCCAACACAAATACGTGCTCCTTCTTTACCAGGTCAGGAAAGAACTGAAGAAAAAAGGTCATCAGCAATAAGCGAATATGCATTCCATCCACGTCGGCGTCGGTGGCAATGACAATATTTTTATAACGCAATTCATCCAACCCGTCTTCAATATTCAAGGCGTGTTGCAATAAATTAAACTCTTCATTTTCGTAAACAACTTTTTTCGTCAGGCCAAAACAATTCAACGGCTTGCCACGTAAGCTAAATACCGCTTGTGTTTCCACGTTTCTTGCTTTGGTGATCGAACCGCTGGCGCTATCACCTTCGGTTATGAAAATCGTGGAAGCCTGTCTCAATTCATCATACTCGGCTTTATTTTTTGCGGGTGGCCCATCATTCCAATGGACCCGGCAATCGCGAAGTTTGCGGTTATGTAGATTGGCTTTTTTTGCTCTCTCGTTGGCAAGTTTTTTTATGCCCGCTAGCTCCTTTCTTTCTTTTTCACTTTGCTCAATTCGTTTTTTTAAAGCATCTGCGATAGAAGGATTTTTATGCAGGTAATTATCAAGTTCTTTTGCCAGAAAATCGCCTACAAATTGTCGCACGCTGGGGCCTCCTTCATCTACATTCATCGAACCCAGTTTCGTTTTTGTCTGCGATTCAAAAACTGGTTCTACCACCCTGACCGAAATGGCGGCAACGATCCCCGTTCTTATATCTGCGGCATCATAATCTTTTTTGTAAAAATCGCGGATAGTCTTAACGTATGCCTCCCGGAATGCTTGCTGGTGGGTACCTCCCTGTGTAGTGTGCTGTCCATTTACGAAACTGTAAATGTCTTCTCCATAATCATTATTGTGAGTGATCGCAAGCTCGATATCATTCCCTCGCAGATGGATCGGAGGATAGCGAATCTCATCAGTATTAGTTTTTCGCTCAAGCAGATCCAGTAATCCATTTTTGCTGACAAAAGTTTTTCCATTAAATACGATGCGGAGGCTGGCATTGAGGAAACAATAAATCCAGATTTGATTTTCTAGAAATTCAGGATGAAACTTAAAATTTTTAAAGACTGCCTCATCGGGAATAAAGGTAACGAGTGTGCCATTTTGCTCAGCCGTCTTTGCTTCTTTATATTCTTTGATCAAAAATCCCCGTTCAAACTCGGCGCTCTTCTCTTTCCCATCGCGAACAGCGGTCACTTTGAAATAATTGCTCAATGCATTAACTGCTTTTGTACCCACTCCATTCAATCCTACGCTTTTCTGAAAGACCTTACTGTCAAACTTGGCACCTGTGTTCACTTTACTCACCACGTCCACAACTTTACCAAGAGGAATACCACGACCATAATCGCGAACGATTACTTGTTTGCCTTCTACTGTAACCTCCACCGTCTTGCCATATCCCATCGCAAACTCATCAATACAATTATCGATTACTTCTTTTACCAATACATAAATACCATCATCAGGGCTGCTGCCATCTCCAAGTTTGCCGATGTACATGCCCGGTCGCATACGAATATGCTCCTTCCAGTCGAGTGAACGAATACTTTCCTCTGTGTACTCAAAGAGATTAGTTTTAGAGGGCTCCCTGGCATTTTCTTTTTCTTTTG
>DASXOT010000063.1:0-5109 GCA_036494065.1 Chitinophagaceae bacterium | reverse complement strand
TATCTCTTCCGATGGTAAGCCATTTACCAATGAAATGCACCTTACATTTTCGATTATACCAGTAAGTTTTGCCGTTATCGGGATCCTGATTGCCTACAGTCTTTACTTCAAAGAATCTGGTCGACCGCAAAAACTAGCGAGATCACTGGGAAACGTATATAAAACAGTCTCCCGAAAATTTTACATCGACGAAGTCTATCTGTTCGTCACAAAGAAGGTTATTTTCAATATGATTGCCAAGCCCTCTGCCTGGATCGATAGAAACATTGTCGATGGCACAATGAATGGCATCGCATGGACCACAGGAAGAATCGCTGCTATGATAAAAGGATTACAATCAGGGCGTGTTCAGAGTTATGCATTGCTTTTCTTTGGAGGCATCATGGTACTGGCAATTTTGTTTTTGTATTTGTTGAAATAAATTACTGCATAAATAAATGAATCTTTCTTTACTCATAGTACTCCCACTCCTGATGTCGCTGATCATTTTGCCATTGCAGGGCTTAAAACAAGTGAGAGCAATATCATTATTGTGTGGGGTGTTGCAACTTGTCCTGTCATTTGTTCTATTATACTTTTATTGGCAGCAGCGATCAGCAGGTAACAATGCAACGATGCTTTTTGAGTATAACTATACATGGTATGCTACGCTTCATATCAACTACCATGTTGGCGTCGATGGAATTTCTGTAGCCATGATCCTCCTTACCTCTTTTGTGGTTTTAGCGGGTGTGCTTGTTTCATGGAATATTGAGAAAATGAGTAAAGAGTTTTTCTTTCTTCTTTTATTCCTGAGTGTGGGCGCTTATGGATTTTTCATTTCTCTCGATTTGTTCACGCTGTTTTTCTTTTTAGAGCTCGCCGTTATCCCAAAGTTCCTGTTGATCGGTATTTGGGGCAGTGGTAAAAAAGAGTACAGTGCTATGAAATTGGCTTTGATGCTTATGGCGGGATCTGCACTGGTCTTTATCGGTTTGATCGGGATATACCTAAGCACAGACAGAGGCGAAGGCGCTCCTTCAAGAACGCTCGATATTTTGCGCATTGCAGAACTGCATATTCCATTGGCTGTTCAAAAAGTTTTTTTTCCATTTGCGTTTGTCGGATTTGGAATATTTGGAGCCCTCTTTCCATTTCATACCTGGGTTCCGGATGGTCATTCGTCGGCGCCCACAGCAGCTTCCATGTTTTTAGCGGGCATATCCATGAAACTTGGTGGCTACGGATGTTTGAGGGTAGCTACGTTTCTAATGCCTGAAGGGGCGCATTATTATTCGGGGATAATAATTGTACTCGCATCTATCGCCATCTTATATGGGGCCTTCGCGACGATGATGCAGACCGACCTGAAATATATCAACGCATATTCATCTGTGAGTCATTGTGGCTTCGTTTTATTGGGAATAGGTATGCTTACAAAAACAGCGATCACAGGGGCCGTCTTACAAATGGTATCACATGGCCTGATGACAGCCCTTTTCTTTGCTGGCATCGGAATGATTTACGATCGCACACACACAAGGCAGCTTTCACAACTGGGAGGTTTGTTGAAAGTAATACCATTCATCTCCACGGTTTTTGTTATTGCCGGTTTGTGCTCATTGGGATTGCCTGGACTTAGCGGTTTTGCAGCCGAAGTAACCGTGTTTATGGGTTCATGGCAAAATGCAGATAACTTTTACCGAATCGCAACGATCATCGCCTGTGCGTCGATCGTTGTCACAGCGGTTTATATTTTGAGAGCTATCGGCAAAGCAATCATGGGCCCACTGCAGCTTACAGACAATAGCTCCCTGCTTCTTTCCGCTGGTAGGGGCGATGCAAAATGGAATGAAAAATGGGCCGCAGGTTTACTGATCATTGGCATCATCGCGATTGGCATTGCACCATTTTGGTTAAGTGATTTGATAACACCGGCTGCTGAAACAATTATGAGCAAGGTTTCAGCATTCGCAAAATAAAAACCGATTGAATTTTTGAGAGATTGTAAATACTGATGATAACTGATTTTTTATACTTGATGAAGGCCGAATTGATGATCACCATCATCATATTCCTTTTGTTATTTCTCAAACTTGTAGATAGGGAGTGGAACAGTAACGCTTTGTTGAATTTCATTAACGTCATCTTACTAATTAACCTGGTTGCCGGGTTCTTTTTCATACCTGCTGGAAATTTATTCGGCGATATGTTTAAAACAAATGCATTGTTCACATTTGAGAAAAACCTGTTGAATCTCGGCACGTTGATCATCTCGCTTCAGTCATACCAATGGCTTAAGACTCATAAACATATTGTTGAATTCTACATGCTCTTATTGTCAACGTTGTTGGGGATGTTTTTTATGATCTCCAGCAATAATCTGCTGATGTTTTATCTTGGCCTTGAACTTTCCACAATACCCCTGGCTGCTTTGTGTAATTTCGATTTGGATAAGCGGCGATCATCAGAAGCTGCATTTAAAATGATCATCTCGTCTGCTTTCTCATCGGGCCTTCTGCTATTTGGTATTTCATTGCTGTATGGTTCCACAGGCGCGTTAGGTTATATTGATCTTGCAACTCGTCTTAGTGGGAATTCACTGCAAATTTTTTCTTTCATTTTATTACTGGCTGGTTTCGGGTTCAAAATCTCAGCAGTTCCTTTCCATTTATGGACAGCCGACGTATATGAAGGTTCACCCGTTTCGGTTACCTCTTACCTTTCCGTTGTTTCAAAAGCCGCTATTCTATTTGTAATGGTTTCTGTTTTTTACAATGTATTCGATGCTATTAGCCGCAACTGGTATAATATGATATTTATAATTGCAGTCGCCACAATGATCATCGGTAATTTATTTGCTCTTCGCCAACAAAATATGAAGCGATTTCTCGCATTTTCATCCATTGCGCAGGTGGGTTTTATTCTCGTTGGACTTAGCGGCCAATCCATAGCAGGAAGCTCTTCCTTAGTTTTCTTTATATTGATTTATGTCTTTTCCAATCTGGGCGCTTTCGGGGTAGTTTCTCTCGTAAGTGCCACAACGGGTCAGGAGAATATGAATGACTATAAAGGTTTTTATAAAACAAATCCTTTATTAAGCTGGGGCCTGGCAATTTCGTTGTTTTCGCTGGCCGGCATTCCACCAACGGCAGGTTTTTTTGGAAAATTCTTTTTGCTTTTTGCTGGTGCAGGAAGGGGAGGTAGCGGAAATTATATCCTGGTTGTCATTGCCGCACTAAACATGGTTGTCTCATTATGTTACTATCTAAAGGTTATTAAAAGCATGTTCATGGACACTAATGAAGATCCAATTGTAAAAATTCGTAGTTCATGGCAACCGAAAATTGCAATGGCCATCTGTATTGGCGGCATATTGGTAACGGGAATAGCCAGTGGAGCTTACAACTATATCGAATCATTGTTTAGTTTACCATAGCCACATATCCAGCATTTATCATGAAAAAACTTTTATTCATTCCCCTTATTTTTTGTTCGATTCTACTTGTTGCCCAACAAGCCGATGATAACTATCCGGTCGATCCGGCGAGCATCTCGCAACCTGGCGTGCCGAGGGGTGAAATGCTTGCGTTTACATTTTCTAATTCTAAGATATTCCCGGGAACGACAAGAAAGTGTTATGTATATATTCCGGCGGAATATGCAGTCGACAAACCCGCTTGTGTCTACGTGAACCAGGACGATAGTCAATGGCATGCCATGACCGTCTTCGACAACCTGATTTATAACAAGGAAATGCCTGTGACCATCGGTGTGTTTGTGACGCCGGGAAAAGTTTTATCGGACAGTAACTCCGAATCCCTTGACCGTTTCAATCGCAGTTTTGAGTATGATGGACTTGGGGATGCCTATTGTCGTTTCATTCTCACAGAAATTCTGCCGGAAGTTGAAAAGCTAAAGACAAGCGATGGTCGCGAAATACATCTGTCAAAAAATGGAAATGATCGGGCTATTGGGGGATCAAGCAGCGGCGCTGTTTGTGCGTTTACGGCAGCATGGGAACATCCGGAAGAATTCTCACGAGTATTTAGTGCTATCGGTACATATATTGGTTTGAGAGGTGCCGAGCGTTATCCCACACTGATTCGTAAATATGAACCTAAACCGATTCGGATATTCTTACAAGATGGCAATAATGATCTGAATATTTATGCAGGTGATTGGTGGAAGGCAAATGAGACAATGGAACGGGCACTCAGTTTTTCCGGTTATGAGGTGAATCATGTTTGGGGAGAAGGTGGTCATAATGGAAGACAAGGAACTTCAGTTTTCCCGGAAGCAATGCGCTGGCTATGGAAAGGTTGGCCGCAACCCATTGCAAAAGGAAATTCAAAAAATGACTTTCTTTCAAGTCTTCTGATCCCCGGTCAGGAATGGGAGCTAGTTGGACAAGGATATCAATTTACGGAAGGCACGACGGCCAACTCCAAAGGAGAAGTATACTACCAGGATATTCCCACATCAAAAACTTATAAAATCGGGTTGGATGGCAAATTAATTACGCTCGATATCGACGCAAAAAAAGCGAGTGGTACTTATTTTGGCGCTGATGGAAAAAGATATACGGTTGCCGGAGGTACCAAACAGATTTTAAGTTACGATGCTAATGGTAAAGAAACAGTGATAGCGGACAGTATCGAGGGCAATGACCTTGTTGTCGCAAATAATGGTAACATATACGTGACGGCTCCCGACGGCGCGGCAAAACCTGGAAAAGTTTATCTGCTTCGTCCCGGAGGTGAAAAAATTGTAGTAGATGAAGGTTTAAAATTTCCAAACGGTGTCACTCTTTCCCCTGACCAAACGCAATTATATGTTACTGAGTCTGCCACTCATTGGGTATGGGTTTATAAAATAAAGAAAGACGGTACGCTCGACTACAAGCAGCATTTTGGATGGTTGCATGAACCGGATGCAGAAGAGAATGCATGGCCAGATGGCATACGATGTGATACAGCCGGCAGAATGTTTGTTGCATCACGTCTTGGCATTCAGATACTGGATCAACTTGGCCGTGTGGAAGCGATCATTCCAATTCCTCATTCAAATAGCCAGGCATCAAATGTCTGTTTTGGAGGGCCTCAGTTTGACGTACTGTATGTATCAGCG
>DASXOT010000062.1:0-6790 GCA_036494065.1 Chitinophagaceae bacterium | reverse complement strand
ATTATAATGTCAAATATTATTTTGGTGAGGAATTATTTGAAAATGAATTGAAGACCAATTACGACAACCTCATGAACTACCTTAAAATTTAGGTTTATCTTTCATTACATTACCTGTTTAGATGAATCTGTTAACTTAGTTTATCTCCTTTTATTAATTGCCGGATGCGAAGGTTAAGTTTATACCTGGTGAGTTTTGCCCTATCCGGATTGCTATGTAAAGTCGATGCTCAGCACATCAGTGATGATCGCTCAGAACCACTATTGACAGACGGATCTGAAATAAAAAAGGAAGAGCCGGCCTCTGAACCTTTTGTCGTCCGTAATATCATTATTACTGGCAATCGAAAAACCAAGGCGTCCATCATATTGCGTGAAATTCCCTTCAAACCGGGCGATCATTTTCAATTGCAACAACTGGTATCCAAGTTTGAAGATGCCCGCAGACAACTTATGAACACGAGCCTTTTTCATGAGGTAACCGTTGCGTTAAAAAGCTTTGAAGGTCACGACGTCGACATACTTGTAGATGTAAAAGAGAGATGGTATTTGTTTCCCGTTCCATATTTTAGAATTGTTGATCGCAACTTCAATCAATGGCTGGTGCAAAATAAAGCAAGTCTTGACAGGGTTAACTACGGCATAAAATTGATGTACAACAATTTTACCGGCTATAATGATAAGTTGAATGTGTGGCTAATGAGTGGTTATACCCGGCAGGTTTCAATGAATTATGATCGCCTTTATTTTGATAAACAAATGAAGTGGGGGGCAAAATTCGGCTTTGGAGTGGGTAAAAATCGCGAGGTCAATTATAACACTATTAATAATAAAGAAGTCTTTCTAAAGGACACTAACAATTTTATCCTTTCATTTTTTAAATCAAATTTTGAACTTACCTACCGCCGGGCTGTAAAAACAAGGCACCGCTTTGGCATTGCTTATACCGATGAAAGAGTGGAAGACACAATCATGAAATTGAATCCGACCTATTTCACCGAGGGTCGCAATCGTATCCGTTATCCGGAGATTTATTATAACATGAGCTTTCACAATGTCGATTATATCCCCTATCCGCTAAAAGGCTTTGAAGCATTATTAAATTTTTCCAAAAAAGGGTTTAATCATATTGTGAATGTCTGGGAGTTAACTGTGTCTACCGGCAATTATTGGCAAATTTTTCCTAAGACATATTTCAGTGTTGTTACATCTGCCGATCTCAAGCTGCCTTTTAAGCAACCGTTCTTCAATACGCAACTGATGGGCTACAATGATTTGTATATGCAGGGTTACGAATACTATGTGGTTGACGGAGTAGCGGGTGGTCTTGCTAAAACTACGTTCTCAAGAGAACTCGTTAGATTTAATATACCTGTTCCTAAAGTAAAACATGAAACATTAAATTATATCCCTTTTCGCATTTACGGAAAAATTTACGGGAACGCCGGTTATGTTTATAATCCTCAGCCCGGGTTTAATTTCCTCAACAATAAAATGCTGTATTCGGGTGGAGTGGGAATCGACATTGTTACCATCTATGATGTAAGCATAAAACTCGAATGGAGTTTTAACCAGATAGGTCAAAACGGTATATATTTACACAGGAACAATAATTTTTAAAGCTTAATGAAAGTAGCCATTTACAGTCGTGTAATGGATGATGATCAGTGGCATGATGTTCAAATATTTTTTGATGAACTGAACTCACAAAAGATCAAACCAATTATTTTCCATTCGTTTTATGAACAGATAAGAAACAAGATCGAGTTTCAGCAGGAGCTGGAATTATTTCATAGTGCTGAAGAAATTACAAGTGAGGTACAGGCAATAATAAGTTTGGGAGGCGACGGAACTCTGCTTGATACTGTCACTCTTGTTCGCGGACACCAGGTGCCTGTTATGGGGATCAACTTTGGCCGGTTGGGTTTTCTGGCCAGTATTGGTCGAAAGGAGGTAAAGGTAGCGATCAAAGCGCTGGTCAATCATTCATTTGTTGTTGATAAAAGAACACTTATACACCTTGATTCTAATCTTCCATTGTTTGGGAATGTGCCCTATGGTTTAAATGAATTTGCGATACATAAACAGGATGTTGCGCCAATGATAAAGATTCATGCCTATCTGAATGGTGAATTTTTAAACACTTACTGGGCAGATGGTTTGATTGTAGCAACGCCGACGGGCTCTACCGGCTACTCGTTAAGCTGCAATGGGCCGGTCGTATTTCCGGATTCCGGGAGCTTCGTAATCACTCCGGTGGCCCCGCATAACTTAAATATAAGGCCGATCGTTGTTCCCGATGACAATATTATCTCGTTTGAAATTGAGAGTCGCTCCGACCAGGCTATTTGTGCACTGGATTCACGGAGAGAAATTGTTAATAAAGATGTACAATTGGCTGTCCGAAAAGAGTCCTTTATGTTAAGCCTGATCCGGCTTAGTGAAAATAACTTTCTTCAAACCCTTCAGAACAAACTTTCCTGGGGTCTGGATAAAAGAAATTAACGACTTATTAATTCTCCCCTGGCCGCTTAGTTGCTGTAAAATCAATTTTTTATAAATAAATCCCGGATTTTTGCGTTATAATACTTTCCGAAATCTTATTTTGCAAATATGAAGAAGTTAACTGCCGTTCTCATTACTGCAATTATACTTTGCAATAGTAGAGGTTACGCACAGGACCCGATCGTGCAGGAAGGAGAATTTGGTATTGGTATAGGCGCCGGCCATTATTTTGGCGATTTAAATACCCGGGCAAGACTCAACAGACCTAAAATTGCTGCAGGTGTCTTTTTCCGAAAGAATTTTGGAAACTATATTGCCGCCCGAGTAGATGCTGACTTCGCGCAATTGGGCTATTCGGATATTTATAATACACATAACGAATTTGAACATGAACGTAATTTAAGTTTCAACTCAAATGTGTGGGAACTTTCGTTGCGTGGAGATTTTAATTTCTTTCGTTTTTTACCGGGTGACCCGGAATTCAGCTTCACTCCTTATGTTTCCCTTGGCGTTGGGGTATTTAGTTATGATCCCTACGCTTACCTAATGGGTCAGAAATATTATTTGCGTCCCCTTGGCACTGAAGGACAAGGGAGTTCTCTTTATCCGGACAGAAAGCCTTACGGATCTATGGCAGTTTCTATTCCGGTAGGGGTTGGAGTAAAATATGCTCTCAATGCGCGGTATAATATCGGTGCGGAGATCACTTATCGCTTCACAACCACAGACTATCTTGATGATGTAAGCAAGACTTACGTGGACCCTTCGGTATTTCCACCTTTGCCTGATGGAAGCCCTTCCCCCGCCTACCTGCTTTCCGACAGGTCGTATGAACTAGGAACACCCATAGGAATTAAAGGCCGCCAGCGTGGCGTAGAAACCAACAAAGACCAATTTGTGACAGCCATGATCTATCTTACTTTTAACCTGCAGTCGTATAAATGTCCTTCGGCTAAATAAGCCAGTCAAAATCTTAGACTTTTATTCTTTGCATCGCCTCTGCAGCTTTTCGTTATTTTGCATTTTTCTGTTATGATTGAGGCTTTACTAAAAGGAATTACACTTGGATTATTGCTGAGTATTTCGGTAGGGCCGGTTATGTTTTCCATTATAAAGCAAAGCCTCAATAATGGTCATACAGGCGGTGTGGCCTTTATAATAGGCGTCTCTGCAAGCGATATTACCATGGTTTTGGTGAGTAATGTTTTTACTCAACTTTTCAGCACGCTGAGCACACATAGAAAGGAAATTGGAATTGCAGGAAGTGTTTTTCTAATTTCTATTGGCATTTTTTTCGTGTTTTTCAAAAAAATAAAGGTGAATGAAGAGGGCCAGCAGGTTGTTGTGCAATTCAAAAGAAGTGATTATGTACGAATCGCTTTGTCAGGTTACCTCATGAATACATTGAATCCTGCCGTTTTTCTTTTCTGGTTAACCGCTTCCACTACGTTTATTAATCACACCGTCCAGGAGAAACTGGTGCTTTTCATCATATGCCTCTCCATCGTATTTTCTACCGATATCGCCAAAGTAATGCTTGCGGGTAAGATCCGGCGAAAATTGACACCTCACAATATTCACATCGTGAATCGTGTAAACGGACTTATCCTGATCGGTTTTGGCATTGCATTGATTTGGGGACTGTTGTTATATGGCAACAGACTGAGATAATTATTTTCATGCAATGGAAAGAAAAAGCGTTTTTCTAAAATTATGGCGATTCACAAAACGAGCCTTCATTATTCTTTTCATTACGCAATTAATCTATATCATTCTGCTGAAATGGGTAGATCCACCAATTACATTGACCCAGTTGGGTGGCTGGATAAGCGGACATGGTTTAAAAAGAGACTATATAAGCCGGAATAAAATTTCGCCAATAGCGAAACTGGCGATTATTGCATCGGAAGACCAGTTATTTCCAGACCACAATGGTTTTGATTTTAAATCCATCGAAAAGGCAATGAAGCACAATCAAAAAAGCAAATCATTACATGGAGCGAGTACCATCAGTCAACAAACAGCCAAGAATGTTTTTTTATGGCAGGGGCGAAGCTGGTTTCGAAAAGCCCTTGAGGTGTATTTTACATTCATGATCGAGAAAATTTGGGGTAAAAAAAGAATTCTTGAGGTGTATATGAATGTGGCGGAAATGGGCGACGGTGTGTTTGGCATCGAAGCTGCATCAGAAAAGTATTTTAATAAAAAGGCAATTAATTTATCACGAGGCCAATCAGCCATGATCGCCGCGTCCCTTCCCAATCCAAAAATCTATACGGTAAAACCTGTCTCAAGATATGTTGCCTGGAGATCCGGCTGGGTACTGCGGCAAATGAATAACCTACAGGCTGATCCCGATATTCAGCATATTATTGATAATGCCGGAAAGAAATAATTTCACTCAACAGTTAAGTTAATTTTCTCACTATTGTGCGTGGCTGTAAGCGTACCCACGTGATAGATCGATAAAATCAGATGATAGCTCCCTTCGGGCAAATGAGGATTAAAATTTAAAATCTTTTCAGTTTGAATCAGTTCGGGGAGGCTATACTGTACCGGCAAATCTTCTATCCATTTGTATTTATCAAAAACTCCCAATACAATTTTAATGTTCATGTCTGGATGAGCGAGTATAAAGGCGAGGTACTGTGAAGGCAGGCTTGGTTTTATTCGGATCGTAAAAGACGAATCTCTTTTTGCATAAATTGATTTTTCCAAAGAGGTAAATTGAACTTTTGCAAAACTGGAAAAAGACGAATCATATCTATATCCAACGGTCCCTATTGCGGTGTTCATTTTGTTTTGAAAGGAATCCAGGTTATATATATCCAGTAAAAAAACAGGTTTTCCTAAAAAGGAATCTTCAATTGGCCAGAAATTATAATTGTTTCTTCTTTCGCGGTACCAATTCAGTGAATAAGTTACCTGTCCTGAATAAAACCAGTACTTCGATGCACGCTGGTAAGAGTTTTCAAAGACAATAGGCAAGCCATTTGTCCGCTGGTTCATTTGCTGAGGCCAACTTCTCCAGGCGTGATATCTCTTTTTTAATTCCTTAATGGGAACAATATCGACGAGTAGAACAATTCTTGCAAGCAACACTAGTGGCATCGTAACTGCAAATAGTTTTAGAAGCCATCTTCGGCTCTTGATACGGAGTATTGTGTTTTTTTCAACCAAAAAATTGTGACTTAAGATTATAAGTGGAACGATAACAGGGGATGTCCAGTTCGCTTCGACTTTCCCCCTGAAGGAGCTCACAAGAAAAAAAACATAAATACCGGCGAGAGTAAATTTTAATCCTCTGTCAATGATATTTTTGGAATGGTATAGGAATGCAGCAGGTACAAGAATAATTCCCGCAAGAGGACCCGCCATCAAAATCTGTCCACCAAGGTATTCCAGCGTATAGGATAACTTGTAAGGATTGACATTACTTTCAAACAGGTGATAGCGGAAACTGATCCAGTCGTGTTGATACTGCCACCATAGATGAGGGATAAAAAGTGAGATAGCAACGAGGCCCGCGACATAAATGTGATACCTGGTTAACAATCTCAAGTTGGACAGAAGAACAAAAAAGACAATAAGCACCGCGTGATACTTACTATATAATAAGGCTGCCATGACAACCCCCAGCAACAAACTATTGAAAAAAGATGGTCGTGAAACAAATTGTTTGTAGCATGTAAAGAACAGGGCAGTAAAAAATATGAGTGGAGTATCGGGCACCGCTAAAAAACCGCCCAATTGTAAGACTGCCAGCGATAGCACGATCAGGTAAAAAACAAGTGGGTTCTTTCTTTCAATCAACTTTTCAATTAATACCAGAGATAGCGTATTTAACAAAAGAAAGAGCAGTCGCACACCGAGTTCGTTATGAAAAAAGAAATATCCTATTTTAATGAGAAGAGCAACCATGGGTGGATGATCGAAATAACCCCAATCGAGAAACCTGGAATAAACCCAGTAATAAGCCTCATCATCCAATAATTCCGTATATCCCGACTGGATAAGTCCTAAGACGATCCAGCAGGCGTAGAAAAGATATCGATGGGTTTTCTGTAAAAATGTTTTCACGTTCAACGAAAATAAGCATTGGATTAATCACTGTTTTAATAGATCGTCAACAGTAGAGATAGCCTTTTGAATCCTTTTTTCTCTATCGCCGCTGATATCGATCCATTGGACGGCCTGGTTTTCAAGGATAGCCTTATATATTTCATAGAGCTTTTGCCTGGTCTCCATATCCGGGTATTCGCGCAATACATCATATTGCCATTCCA
>DASXOT010000061.1:0-7694 GCA_036494065.1 Chitinophagaceae bacterium | reverse complement strand
AAAAGCTATGCAGGCTGTTGTCCGGATACTGAACCTTAAAAGTAAATAATGAGGTATCAGTAAGAACCATCCACTTGGCTTCGTCTTTCAGTTTAACCAAAATATGTGGCTTGGAAGAAACGATATCTTTATTTAAGATATGCTGCCCGTCAAAAGTTACGTCCAGCAATGGATTCAGGCTATCCGGCTTAACATAGAAATTTTTGTAGGCGAAATTATTAAACAGATACTGTTCCGGCTGATCATTATTAGGATTGAAATCTACATATAAACTATTTGTGCCGGACAGGCTTTTCGTATTGATCGTTGTACTCAGAGTTAATGTATCACCTGCAACCAATGGTTTCTGTCGCGGTATAGGAATAATATTAGGTACGTTATTCTTATCAGTTACAACTAAACTCACCTTCAAACTGTCAAAGGGCTTTTCGCTTACATTCTTAAATGCGATTTTAAAATTTACCGGTTGACCCACTTCAGCGGTTGTATCCATTTGGAAAGAAATATTGGGCGCGATAGCTCCCTCCGGGACCGGAACACAATCAATTCTCCAATAATTTAATTGGTAAGGTGTATAATTAATCGAGTCAAGATTTTTCATTTTTAACATCAGGTACGGATAGGCCGTGGCATCCACGGAGGATAGATCAAAATCCTGTGTTGACTGGTTAATACCCGGGTATAAAAGTAACTGGTTTCCACCCTGATCAATACCATACACATCTACTGTAGGCGCATCACCAGCACCTGCGTCAACTGATTTTCCTCTCCAGTGTAATTGATTCCACTTCTTAGCCGGACCAAAGGCAGGTGAAGTAATATAACCAAGTGTGTCCGGTGAATAGACTGTGCTATTCACATTAATACCATCATATATTCCCTGGCTGATCACCCACTGGGGTTTAAGATCATTTGGCCTGTTTTTCTTATAAAGAAATACCCAGCTCCGCGGCGTGGTAATTGAATCCAAGCCCGTAAATCCCTGGTCGTACAATCTTTGGTACAATGAATTACCTGCACCAAAAAGAGTTTGATCAGTTTTCCAAACACCTGGATATGTATTCCCGGATGAAGTAGGATTCGTATTAGAACGGATCAAAACAAACGTCCCATTTGGAATACTATCCAGGAAATCCATTGCCTTCTTTCTCCACGCACTAGTGTTAAGAAGATATTCAAAGTTGTAATCTCTTCCAGCACCACAGGTGGCTAAATAGCTCTGGTATAGCCCCGATGATCCGCTATAATTATTTTTCCAAACATTAAGACTCGTGGGGTCAATGACGTTTATAATGACCTCGTCATATGCACATCCTGGTCCAATAAAGCCACTTTTATTATTGATTGTGCCGCTGTAATAGGCACCCTGCGACGATGTTGCGGGATACACGCCGTTACGTGCAAAAACATTATTCGAATTCAAATCAAAATTCCATCTCCGCGATGCGGAGTCGAGAGATATTCTTTCAAACTGAGACTTCAAATGCTGAAAATAATGAGATTGATTAAACCCGTCTCCACCATTGGCCAGGTAAACAAATGAAGCTGTATTCCACAAAGGTTCGCCACTTTGAGGAATTTGTCCAACCCGCCAATAATAAACAGTACTGTCCTGAAGGGTTATTGGAGGGCTGTATTCAAAAACGCCACCAATGGTTGTAAATGTATTCGACAGCTTGGAGGGTGAGTTAAACAATTCCGTAGTATCCAATTCTATAGAATACTGCGCGGATATGGCAAAAGGATTGGCTGTGGAAGCCACCAGTTTTAAATTCTGATGATTGACGATGGAGTAATTGTAAGGGAAAACAGGGTTGGCTACATTATCGTAAATAAAGATTTCCTTCGTAATTGAATTATTGGTTTCATACAATTCATCCACTTTATTGTCGGCGTCTACCGTGATGGTAATTTTATTTTGACCTCTGTCACGAGTAGCCACAATCGGAATATCCATCGAAATGGAATCGATATATCGTATGCCTGCAATTGTATCTCTCTTGATTACTTGAGTTACGTTATTCGGATAAGTGCGTTTGATTTCGACCACAATATTGCTGTCTACTGCCATTCCCAGGTTCATCATTTTTGCATCAAGGTGAAAACTAGATTGTGCAACTGAAACGATAGAAGGCGAAATCTTTACCAATGGATCTTCGATTACATAGTCGGGTTTAGAATGGGTGTTGTACTTCAAGGCAGGGTCGCCATTCAATGAAATTTGCTCACAATGCACCCTGGCATAGAAATCATTTTGCGAGGTTACGTTGAAGGTCTGGCGAACGGCCTCCTGCATGATCTCACCGATTGACCTGCCATACTTTGAAAATGAGATGGCCTTGTAGTTATTGCTATTAAAAATATCCAAATACTGCACAATTCCAAGACTAGTAGTAGCTAAAAAAGCCACAGATCCTTTATTGGGCGTCAACACAAAATTTTCAGAAATTGTTGAGTGTATTAGTAATCGTGTTTGATCAAAATTATAAAGGTTGCCCGCGTTACAACCTAGCGCAATAAATATCGGGTACTTACCTGTGTTATTATAATTGGAAGGATCGTCCAGATTGAAATCAAGTGTGGATGCCGATGAGTGGCCAAAATAAAGAATGACGCTAAGACCTTCCTGGAACAATGCTTTCAGTTCGTCGCTGGCCAACTGTTGTACCTGGTCAGGAGATGATTTGCTAAAAGAAGATACATTACCTCCAAAAAGTGTATCGGAAATAATGCCCTTGTAATTTGACATGAGTTGATCCAGAATAGCTTGAAGATTATCATCGTCCGCGCCGGCAACATGAACTACATTCTTCATCCAGGCCTTGTCTGCAATCAGCGGAGAAGAAAATGCCTGGGTAGCTTCATAAGTCTTTACCTTTTTCAAATAAACAGCCACCTCGTCTGCATTTATCACCGATAAACGACCAGTTGGCACCAAAGGAATATTATTCCCATTCAAACAACTGAATAAATTATCCGACGCGGGATAACCGAATGTGGGCACCAGATTGAGCTTTTCGAGATTCGTCTTAGTAGTTACGTCAGCAACGCTTTCGTAACTCCGGTAATCCGCATAGTCGATTCCCTTCCCGATTAAAAAGGCGAACTTAGGGCTGATTGCATAGTTATTTAAACTGTACTGAATAAAATTTCTAATGGCTAGGGGGTTTTTTTTAATTCCATAGCCAAATTGATCAACCAGCTGATCGATGTCGTATACTTTGGCGTTATATCCTCCGCCAGCGGGCGAATTTCTATACGCACGATAATCGTCAACCGGACTGCTGCCATCACTTGCAGTATACAACACCTGGTTTGATATAATTAAGTAATCTCCCTGATTAGCCGATAGGCCATAGTTGATAAAATTTCTGGGCTGAATTGTGGTAATAGAGTTAACATTGGAATTGTCCTCACTTACCAGGATTAGCGTTCTGTCAACTGATGAAGGAGCAAGAGCAATTCTTACCAATGAAGGAACTGAAATATCCGCAACATATCTTTTGCCATTAGTTATATCGTATAGGACTGGCGCGGTTGTACCATAATTAAAATTGGATATTTCAACATAGTTTCCATTTATATTAGCAGGTAATCCAAAAACAAAATTTTTCAGGTTATCAAAATTGAACTGCCTTGGGTATGTAATCTCATATTGCGCAACCACCATCCGGTCACCTGAGGTGGGACAATCATTAACAATGCTTACTGTGGCGGAATTGGTGGCAATTGTCGAGAGCGGAAAATTGGTTTGTATTTTAGCATATTCGTAATAATCCATGCTCTGTTGAGCAACCTGCGTTCCATTTATAGTTGCATGGAATGAACGTTGATCAACTGCGTTGCCCGCAGCATTCAAAGTAAATGTTGGCGTTGGACCAGAAGTGTACACATGTAGATTGCTATGAGCGACGGTATAACTCACTCCATTACCAATATCGTTACAAGTCCATCCTTCACCTTTGTCATACTCGGAAGAATAAACATAAGAAGTTTGAACGATTGCCGCGTTCCCGATGTTGATCTTTTCATGTAAATAATTACCCAGCGTATACATGAAGTAGGGCTCGGGAGAAAGCGTATTTCCGGCAACATCATTTGTTGAGGGGACCAGTCTCCTATTAGCGCCCGTGTTAACAGTTAGGAAATAAGCAGCCGTGTCAGTTTGAAAGCTCCAGTGATCATTTAACTGATAATCGGGATTAACGTATAATGGTTTGTCCGGTTTTCCGTCATTCATTTGACCCCAGAATTCTATGTAGTCGCTACCTCCCATCGGTCCCGAAGCAGCGGTGGTGTAGATAGGTATTTCCTGTCCGTTTCTCCAAAGCTGAAAATTTTCGGCCGGTGTACTCCCCAGCCCGATTGAATTGAGAGTGGCTTGCGAAATGCGAAAAAGGCCGTTAGAGCCTATCCTAAATTTATAATAAGTCTTACTATAATCTATCCATTCATTGTTATACACCTGTGCTTGGATAAAAAAGCCGGTGAATAATAACAAAGGGAGTAAAATTCTTTTCATGGACCGGGGATTTAGGTACAGATTATTTTTTCTTTTTGTTTTTATCGTTTATCAGGTCAAGCTTCAAAGAAAATACGTGTGTAAATAATGGATTCGATTGGTTAGCCAGGTTTGCAAAAGCATAATCAATTGTCACATGCTGGATCTTGAAGCCAGCACCTACGCTGGGCTGATAGATCCACACTCTTTTTTGATTAAGAGTATCTCCGTCGGCCAATGCTCTTTGGAAATTATTAATGCCCCCACGCAGGTAAAATACATTGTGAATGTTCAACTCGACACCCAATTGGGGATCTATGCTTAGCGGATCAGTACTGATGATGGTGTTTCTTCTACCATCGAACGTGAGATCAAAATTCGCTTCGGCCAACAAGCTAAGCTTCTTACTTATTTTGAAATCTCTCGCAGCCCCGATAATCAATCGCGGTGCTGTCAGTTCCGTTGATTTTACAGGAATGTCGTTGTTGGTTAGATATAAAGCTTGCTTTTCTTCGTCGGTAAAATTAAACGACCAGGAATTGAAGGTGGTCGTAACATCTCTGGCGGTAATTCCGAATTTCCATTTGCCGGCAAATATTTGTAAACCCCCATCCAATCCAAAACCCCAAGCCTTAGCAAAATGACCCACGCTGCGATGGATCACTTTTGCATTTAAGCCAAATTGTATATGCTTGTTCTCCGTTTCTTTAATCTTTTGCGCGAAAGAAAAAATAAAAGCATAATCGGCAGATGAAAAAGATTGTATGTTGTTGTAGTTGATAGAACCATCGGGCTCTACTAAAAACAAAGTGTTCATGATATCATCTACGGCAAAGCGCAAAGCCGAAATACCAATTGCCCGTTTGTTGTTGTCGACCGGGAAAGCAATGCTGGCATAGTCATATTTTCCAATACCTGCGAAATATTCGGAGTGCATTAGGTTCAATTGAGGATAATCCTGCACACCTACCAAACCCGCAGGATTCCAATAACCAGCTGTTCCGTCTGAAACCGAAGCAATCTGCGCACTTCCCATTGCAAGACCACGAGCACCTGCGCCAATATTCAAAAATTCGTTGGAATATTTTCTGAATTGAGCAAACCCGGAAAGAGATAGAAAGGTCATTAATAGGGACAGGTGGAATCTTGGCTTTTTCATTATTGCGATTTTCGGATAAGCGATTATTAAATTTGGCTTTCAGAGGGAAATCAATGTTCCCAAAAATACTCTTTAACCCTGGAAAAACATAGCTCCAGAACGGGTTTCGTATAGGGATTGTAAACGAATAAGTTAGAAAAATATTGCTCTAAATTTACGGGCTTTGGTTTCTGCCTTATTTTTGTCCAAAACCAAAATTGGAATGAGTCTAATCGAAGAATTACGATGGCGAGGCATGATCCAGGATATGATGCCTGGAACGGAAGAACAATTAAATAAAGAAATGACTTCCGCATATATTGGATTTGATCCCACTGCTGACAGTCTGCATATTGGAAGCCTCGTCCCCATTCTTTTATTGGTTCATTTGCAAAAGGCTGGTCATAAACCGGTTGTGCTGATTGGTGGCGCCACTGGCATGGTGGGTGACCCTAGTGGAAAAAGCGAAGAAAGAAATTTATTAAGTGAGGAGGTTTTGAGGCACAACGAAGAAGGGGTAAAAAAACAATTGATGCGATTTCTCGATTTCGATTCATCAAAACCCAATTGCGCCGAAATGGTCAATAATTATGACTGGTTCAAGGAGATGAGCTTTCTTCATTTTATCCGTGATATAGGAAAGCACATCACGGTAAATTATATGATGGCGAAAGATAGTGTGAAGAAACGGATCGCCCAGCGCACTATTGATACAGAGGGTGAAACGGGCATGAGTTTCACCGAGTTTACTTATCAATTAGTCCAGGGGTACGATTTTTTCTGGCTCTATACTCACAAAAACTGCAAGCTGCAAATGGGCGGAAGTGATCAATGGGGAAACATTGTGACAGGTACTGAGCTGATTCGCCGTAAATCGGGTGGTGAGGCTTTTGCCTTCACCTGCCCACTTATTACCAAAGCTGACGGAGGCAAATTCGGAAAAACGGAAAAGGGAAATATATGGCTCGACGCCAGGAAAACTTCGCCTTATCAATTCTACCAGTTCTGGCTTAATGCCAGTGATGCGGACGCGGAAAAATGGATCAGGATATTCACCTTCCTTTCGCTTGATGAAATTGAAAACATTATCAACGATCATAGTACAGAGCCTGGAAAAAGAATCTTACAGAAAAAACTGGCAGAAGAAATAACCCATTTTGTTCATGGAAAAGAAGAATTGGAAAAAGCGATTGTAACTACCGAAAAACTTTTTACCAATCAATCAGCGCCTGCTGAAAACCTTTCAGAACAAGACCTGGAAGAAATGGAAGGAGTGATAAAGTCCGATTTTTTCAAACATAAAATTATCGGGGGACTGGATGTCGTAAGCTTTCTTTCTGAAACTAATATTTTTCCAAGTAAAGGTGAGGCGAGAAAGATGATACAGGGAGGTGGTGTCAGCATCAATCGAAAAAAAATTGAAGATATTCAGTTGGCAATCGATGATAGTTTCTTACTTCACAGCAAATATGTTTTGGTGCAGAAAGGAAAGAAGAATTATTACCTGGTAAGATTTATTTAGCGTCAATCTTTGATGATCTTCCACATTTCATCAGCGACAAGTTGATTTCCCGCAGCATTCAAATGTACCCGGTCTCTGGTGAGAATTCCCTGTTCTTTGTTGTCAGGATTATGTTGTTTATTGTATTCCAGGAATTTCATACGAAGATCCACAAGGGGCAAACTGTATTCCCTGGCAATATGCCGAATAATATCAGCGTATCGATTAAGATCCCCATCTTGTTGATTGGTAAAATCCGTCTTCTCACCTATTACCGCCGGCGTACAAAGAATAACGCGGATATTTTTTTCTTTTAATTTTTTAATAATGGCATCATAGAATCGTTCAAATTTGTCGGCATCCGTGCCGGTACCGGATGAAACCTTGTGCCATACATCGTTTACACCGATGTAGATGACGACAATATCCGGATTTTTTGCCAGCACATCATCATCCATTCTCAGGTACAGATCATAGACTTTATTTCCGCCAATACCCGCTCCGATAAACTCAAACTGACCGGACTTATTCTCTTGCCGGCACATACTGTCGAT
>DASXOT010000060.1:0-2812 GCA_036494065.1 Chitinophagaceae bacterium | reverse complement strand
GATCGTAAAGCATAGCCGTGCAGAAGCAATTTTGCCGGTCCTTGCTCATCAGGGTTTCATAATTCACGCAGCTTTTACAACCATTCCAGAACGCTTCGTCCTGCGTCAATTCAGAATAAGTAACGGGCTCGTAGCCCAGTTCAGAATTGATCTTCATAACCGCCAGTCCGGTCGTCAACCCAAAAATCTTTGCATCGGGATATTTTTCGCGGGAAAGATTAAATATTCTTTGTTTGATTGCTTTAGCTACGCCACTTTTCCTGTATTCGGGAGACACAATCAGCCCGGAATTGGCGACATACTCGCCATGACTCCATGTTTCGATATAACAGAAACCTACCCATTTTCCGTCAGTGGTTAGCGCAATCACGGCTTTGCCTTCTTGCATTTTTTGCGCAACATATTCCGGCGGCCTGCGTGCTATACCCGTACCACGCGCCTTCGCGGAAGCTTCCATCTCATCCGTGATCGTTTTCGCGTACACCTCGTCTTCGGGTGTTGCAACCCTTATAATTATATTTTGAGTGTCCAATGTAAAAAAGATTGATTTGTCATGCGGATAACCAATCCATGTTAAAGAATTCCAGGGAATTTCACTGATAGGGGCCCTGGTTATTGGCTCGTCCTATCAGAATCCAGGTCGTATTAAATAGCGAAAGATATCAAAGCATACCGAATACACACCAGTTGTGATCGGCGGATGAAAGGCAAATTGTTTTGTATGTGTCAGAATATTGTTCACAGTTTAATTCTTACAAAGACTCTGCCGTTTGGAAAGAGTTTACAAATGTATAAATAAAAAAAAGTTATTATCAAGTTTTTTTGTTAATAAGTTTCTCATTTGATATACTGTAAGTCGATACGCAGCAGCCAGATTGAATGACCTACCCATGATATTATCACCAGGATCATTCAACAGCAAATAGCAAAAATATAGTTGGTTGTTTATGAAGATCGGGCTTCTCATTTTTCCAGCCTTTGATTGTCTTTGTTTTGATCCGTTCGTTCTTGCCGGTAAGGTTAGTGGCTATGCAAAATTTCGTTGTGGACTTGCAGGTTTTTAATATCGATTCAACTAACTGGTTATTGCGATAGGGCGTTTCAATGAATATTTGGGTGCAATTTCTTTTTCTTGATTCTGCTTCTAATTCCCGAATGACTTGTATCCGCTCCTTCTCTTGAATGGGGAGGTAGCCAATGAATTGGAACTGTTGACCGTTCATGCCGCTAGCCATTAATGCGAGTAAGACGGAGTTCGGTCCTACCAGGGGCTTTATTGTAATATTCATTTCTTGGGCAACTGAGATTAGTTCCTGCCCCGGGTCGGCTACACCCGGACAGCCAGCTTCGCTGATAATACCAATATTTTTTTCTTCCTGTATCTTTTGGCTGAATACCGATTGTGTTGGTTCGCCTTTATCAATTACAAACCATTCGTAGTCGTCGATCTTTATCTCTTTCCATATCTTTTTTATAAACCGCCTGGCTGTTCTCTCATTTTCGACAAAGAATACCTTGCAGTTTTTTATTGCATCAATTGTATAGGGCAAAATGGTTGCTATCGCTTCCTCATCGAGTAAACTGGGGATAAGGTAAACTGTAGATGGCATGGGTCAAAAATTAAAAATGCAAAACATTTTAAAGCTAACTAAGATCGCTTATTTTGTTGAAAGCTCACAGCTCATAGCTTGCAGTCAGTATTTTTTTGCATTTTTAATTTTTATTCGGGGTTCACTTTATAGAGACTCAACGTAGCCGCGATTACGGCATATGCGGGAGCAAATACCCAACCTACTAATAAGATGGCATGCATTACAAAAAACACAAGCCCATTTCCAATGGCAAGCCCACGGTGATGGCTAATGTATTGAATGCTTTTAGAAGAAGGAAGCTTGTGCCGCTCGCAACTGTAATCGATCATCGAAAAACCATAATAATAGCACTCGGCAAACAAAGCGATGAGAGGAGTTATCCACCCAACAATAGGGACCAACGTAAGCAAAGCAAGGCCGATTACGTAAATCGTTTGCCATAACGTATTCCTGAGTGCTAGTTTCGTTCCCCGCCAGCAGTCTCTTATCAGTTGTTTAAAGTTGAATGGAAAATCTTTTCCTTCGATAATTGATTCTGTCTTTTCACTTAAGTAAGCAAAGACCGGCGACCCGACGATGAGCCATATATATTTGAAAAGTGAAAAATAAAAGAACATCAATATAAGCCACAGGATAATGCCGGCGAACGTAAAGAAAAAGCCAAGCCAACTACTTCTGAATTTTTGGATCCAATCGCCAAGACCGGTCGAATTCGTAAGATAATGGATCACATTTGTGGCGGACTTGCCAAAGAAATACATGCTTACGCCAAAAAGGATCGTATAGATGATTCCGGGAATGATTATCCATTTCCACAGTTTATGCGTTACAATAAAACGATGTGCTTCGAAATAGGATTGAACCGCTATCACAATTTCCTTCAGCAAGACATAAATTTGAGTAAATATAAAGAACCACGACTAAATTGATTTAAAAGAATGATGCAGAAATTAGAATTCGGATTCTATCAACGAAGAAATGTAGTGCAAATAGCAAAAGAATTTTTGGGAAAAATTCTTGTTACGAATTGGAAAGGCATCATTACCTCTGGTCGTATCGTCGAAACAGAAGCTTATGCCGGTGTCATCGACAAGGCCTCTCATGCCACAGGCGGAAGGAGAACTGCGCGAAATGAGATCATGTACGGTGAAGGAGGTTATGCCTATGTTTATCTGTGTTATGGCATCCATCATTTATTTAATGTGGTGACCAATTCGACC
>DASXOT010000059.1:0-2650 GCA_036494065.1 Chitinophagaceae bacterium | reverse complement strand
CATTTTTAGCTCCAACTGAGCAATAATAAGGACCCTGCGGCCTGGGAAATCCACCCTCAGGGAAACCGATCGGCTTGTCGGTTTCAGGATTCCATAAAAAATACTCCTGCTCGAATCCAAACCAGAAATCATCATCATCATCTTCAATAGTGGCGCGGCCGTTAGACTCGTGCGGAGTACCATCGGGATTCAATACCTCACACATTACGAGGTAGGCATTTTTTCTCTGTGGATCTTTTGTAACAAAAACAGGCTTCAACAAACAGTCGGAAGACCCCCCCGGTGCTTGCTCTGTTGAAGAACCGTCAAAAGACCAGACGGGCGTACTATCAAGTGCGCCGTCATAGTCCCGTTCAATTTTTGTCTTGCTGCGCAGGCTCTGTGTTGGTTTATAACCATCGAGCCAAATGTATTCAAGTTTGGATAATGACATAAGCTTGTGTTTTTAGTTTGTTCTGCAAAAAAACGGCAAGTAAGCGTTTTTTCCAACTTTTTCAAGATTAAAATGCCATTATTGTGATAAAATGTGGAAAAAAATTAATTTTTTTGAGGCGTATGTCTGAAATACTGGTTTTTTTTAACCATCTCTTCAGTATTAGTCTTATTTTTTATATTACCTAAAATGCGGCCACTAATCTTATTCCAGGGTATTCCGCAAAAGATGGGCGATAATAGGAAGGGCAGTACAATGCTCCTGTACCGCACGATAGCTCCCAGGTTATTAACAACATATCCAATGGTAATCAAAACGGAAAAAGACAGAAAGAGACAGAAGTAAGTAAAAATGAGCGCCTGGCTTTGAGAAGTTGTTTTCCTTCGCCAAAACAAGAACATTAGAAAGAATAGAAGTAAGGCATCGGTTTCTACAGCCGCCGCGAGCGAAAAGATGTGACGCACATCCGACAAGTCAGGTCTAAGTATGGCAAGCCCGATAGCCTGGGGTACATTGAAAATGAAGCTTGAGAAATTGGGCTCCAATTCTTTCATCGGCACCGACGAATTGCCGATAAGGGCTACAAACGCTTTTTGTTTTGTTACGACTGCCTGGGGAAAATCAAGTCTTGCATTTAGATATTTTGCTGTAAAAAAGAAGATCACGAAAAACAGGTAGCAGATTGTAAAAACAAGTAAGGGTCGTTTATAAAAACGGGAGGCAAGAAACCAGGCGATCAGTGCAGGTATAATAATTACTATCAAAAAATTTCTAAGTACCAATACCAGTAAAAGACCGGATAGGATAAAAATAATGTTTGCCGCAGAGAATTTTTTTCTCTTCAATGCGAAATAGAAATTAAAAATGATAAAACTAAATCCCAGGAATATCAGCCCTTCTTTATGCAAACCGCTCGCCCAATAAAGAAAGGAGGGAATCAAAAAGACGGCAATCAAAACCTGCAATTTTTTGCCTGGATGCACATCCGTCATTACCCTGTAAATCGCTATCGGGCCAAACATGCTAATAAAAGAATAAAAGATGATGTTCGTATAATAGTTACCAAAGCTGAAGATGTTGAAAACAGACAGGATCTTGATAAAGAAATTTCCCTTCAGATCGTTCCAATAAGAGTCATTGCTGTCCAGAAATTTTGTAACGCCGCCTTCATAAGGATTCCTGAAAAGGTTTACAACATACTCATGCGGGTGTGAATAGAGAAGCTGCGTTTCCTTAATGCTGCTATAGTGATAGCTCCATGTATCCACCATTTGCGCATGATTCCCATAGTAAATTCCAACCCAGCCGTAAAAGATTCCAGCCATTACTTTTAATAAAAAAATAATAATGAGTTGAGAGCTGTTTAGACCGGAACGGTTGAAGAATTTCGTTTTTGTAACCAGCCAGGCAAACAATATAAGATAACCGGAAAACAAGAGATATTCCAAGCGCAGCAATTTAAGGTCGCAAAATATAAATTATTGATGATAACGGAGAGCAGGTTTGTACCAATAAAGGAAAGAACGTTGATAAAATCTAAATGCGGTTGTCATTTATCATTTGGTGGTTAAGTATTTTTGCCGCATGGAAATAACCGCTAAGACCGCCGGGGAGCTTCGTCTCACTGAAGAAGAATTTGAGTTGATCAAACAAAAATTGGGACGCGTGCCGAATTTTAATGAGCTCTGTGCTTTTTCAGGAATGTGGAGTGAGCACTGCAGCTACAAAAATTCGATCAAGTGGTTGAAGACCTTACCCCGCGAAGGCGGCCGCATGCTGGTAAAGGCCGGTGAAGAAAATGCAGGCTTGATGGATATTGGTGATGGTCTTGGTGTAGTTTTTAAAATAGAATCACATAATCATCCTTCGGCCATCGAGCCGTTCCAGGGAGCAGCGACAGGTGTTGGCGGCATTCATCGGGATATATTTACCATGGGAGCAAGGCCAATTGCAGCTCTGAATTCACTTCGTTTTGGAAATCTTGATGAAGATAAAACACAGCACCTGCTGGCAGGCGTCGTACTTGGCATTGGTCACTATGGAAATTGCCTTGGGGTGCCAACGGTAGGTGGTGAGATTTATTTTGACGAATGTTATCACACCAATCCATTAGTAAATGCAATGAGCGTGGGCATCGTAAAAACAAATGAGACCGTTTCTGCTATTGCAAAAGGCGAGGGTAACCCTGTATTGTTTGTGGGAAGCGCCACTGGTAAA
>DASXOT010000058.1:0-4819 GCA_036494065.1 Chitinophagaceae bacterium | reverse complement strand
ATACCTGGTACCATCGAATTGTAAATATCGTTTTTATAAGAGCCGGAACCATGGGAAAAACAATGAAATAAATGGGAAAAACCGGGAGAAAATTGATTGAACCAACAATCTTTTTTACTAACCGAATATATTGTTTGAACTAGCTGTTGGTTTGTATGGGTGACCGACTGTTCTCCAACCCATCAAAAAGCCTTTTTATCGTCAGTGATCTGTCTCGACTCAAGCTTCTTTTTATATTCCTTTAAGGCATCGACAATGTTAGAAACGATTTCATCCTGGCCTTTATCACTATTGATGTATTCTTCTTCCTCTTTGCTGGTGATGAACCCAATCTCTACGAGCACGCTCGGCATGCCGGTCGCCTGCAATACCCAAATCCCTTTGTCCTTGCGCTGCTTCACACCACCCCGATAAACACGCCCCTCTTGTTGAAAGCCTTTTTCTACAAGGTCGCCAAATGCAAGACTTTTGCGAAAATAATTTTGTGCGTAAACGAGCATCCTGGATCGTTCAACCGGATCGGATGGATCCGGTAAAGTAATATTTAACGTGGAATCAGCCTCTCCATAATCATCGTTCTTTGAAACCGAATTGACTTTTGCATCACTTTTACCCAAAGCCCAGATATAAGTTTCCGTTCCTTCTGCGGGATTCGGTGTGTACCAATAGCGGTATTGAGGAATTTTCCTGGTAATCTTTTTTTTCTTTTTCTTCACGGTTACAGTTTTATAGCCTGTGAGCTGGCTGTGCCGAATGGGAGGAGCAGCATTACAATGAATGGCAATAAAAAGGTCTCCACCTGATTGATTCGCCAGATCGGCGCGGTAGCGTAATGCATCAGTTTTATTAGGTTTATTACCAGGCAATACATCTGTTGTTCGCGTATAGATGATTTTCGTATCTGGAAATTCCTGTTCAATGGCCTTTCCTAATTTTAGCGAAACAGCAAGACTCACCTCAGCTTCGGTCGAAAAGCTTCCTTTCGCTCCCTGGTCTAAGCCACCATGCCCCGGGTCAATAATAATTGTCCTTAGAACTTTTTTGGTTTGACCCAAGCTTAAAAAAGAAGAAAAAAGTATGACAAGGGAAAAGAATGAAACAACGGAGATTTTTTTTATCATCTGGAAGGATTAAGTCAAAAGATAAATATAAATTAAAAACCTTTTTCCTCTTTCGTCTGGATCATATCAAGAAAAGCCTGCGCATCATCTGAACGAGCCGGCTTGTTGCCCTGCGAATTACCATTCAACAGTTGTTGATGCAATTGTAGCCACGAAATGTAATTCTTTACAGCCTCAGTAATACATTTTGCAATTTCTTGTTGTCCCTCCTTGCTATTCAGATAATCCTCTTCCTCGGGGTTGGTGAGAAACCCCGTTTCTACAAGTACACTGGGCATGGCTGTGGCCTGCAATACCCAAATGCCTACCTGGCGTTGCTGGCCGCCGCTGCTGGTTCGTCCGGCTTTTACAAATTCATCCTCTACAAAGCCCGCAAGGGTGGCGCTACGCCTTAAAAATTGTTTGGTTTTGAGAAGGGCCAGCGCGATAAATTCGGGAGAGTTAGGGTCGATATCTCCGTAGTTCTCCTTGTAATTATCTTCCTGCATCATCGGAGCGTTTTCCCGAACAGCAACTTCTTTATCGTCTGTTTTATGGGCACCCCAAATATAGGTTTCCGTTCCCTTGCGCAGATTGGGTGTGGTCCAATAGCGATACTCAGGAACTTTTTTCGTTACCTTTTTTTTCTTCTTTCCCTTACCAACATACACGGCTACTGTTTTTGTGCCAACGCGTTCGCTGTGTTTGATCGGGGGCATCGCATTACAGTGAATGGAAATGAAAAGATCCCCATGATTTTCATTCGCGATCTCAGCTCTTCTATGCAATGGAACAATATTTTCGTCCGTGCGCGTTTGCACGATTTTTATGTCGGGTAAAGCTTCCGCCAGCTGGGCTTCCAGTTCCCTGGATATGGTAAGGCAAATATCGTCTTCGTAGGAATAGGCGCCTTTTGCTCCATTATGATTCCCGTTAGCCATGATACCATGACCTGCGTCAATGATAATTGTATTCAAAATCTTCGGAGGCTTATCTTCTTTCGGAACGAACGAAAAAAAAGCGGCCGCAAATGAAACAAACAGGACAACCAGGATGGTTTTTTTCATCTTCAAAAAATAGGGTTTACTTCTGAGATGTTCTCTAAAAAAAGAGAATTTTGCCTTAATCTTCACAAATTGTTTAGAGTTGTCAAAATAACTCCACCTTATAAAGAGCTATTTTTGTTCAACCCGTATGAAGCAACTGCGCAAATTTAGATTAAATTATTTTTCAGCCGGGATACTGACTGCTGCTTTTACATTGATATTTTGCTCACTAACGTGCAAAACCACTTCCGCCCGTGTAACGCCAAAATGTTTTTACAGCAATTTAACAACCTTACAGGATACGGTTAAACCCGTTTATAAAAACGATTCAACCCGGACTCAAAAAGATAGTGTGAATGATTCTACCATCATAAGATCGCTTACTGACACAACGCCGGGCAAACAAAAAACAGATACATTTTCATTTAAAGTCTCCAAGGATTCACTGGATGCCCCTATAAATTATGAAGCAGATGACTCAGCTGTGGTAGCCGTACAGGATAAACAAATATTCCTGTATGGAAAAACGAAGACGGAGTATAAAGACATTACATTAACAGGGCCAAAAGTGCGTCTTGATCAGCAAACTCAAATATTAACTGCCTACGACCAATTGGACAGCCTGGGTGATGTACAGGAGCGGGCGCATTTCAAACAAAAGGATGAAGAGTTCGAAAGCGACACCATTCGTTTTAATTTCAAGACGCAAAAAGGGTTGACGCAAAATACTTACACGCAAAATGGTGGTGCGTTTATCCAGGCAAAACTGGCGAAGAAGGTAAATCAAAATACTATGTATGCCAGGAACGGTATTTTGACCACTTGCGACCTGGATGAACCTCATTTTGGATTTCATTACGACAAGATCAAGATCATTAATAATAAACTAGCGGTGTCGGGCCCTATCTATCCGGAATTTGAAGGTGTACCTATACCCATTTACCTGCCATTTGGGATTTTTCCATTGACAAAAGGCCGGCATTCTGGTTTGATTGCTCCCTCATTGGAAACAAACGAACAATATGGCCTTGGATTAGTGAACGGGGGTTATTATAAAGTGATCAATGATTACTGGGATGTGAAGGCCATTGCGGACATTTATTCTTACGGAAGCTGGACACTTAAAATCAATCCCGAATATCGCAGACGATACAAATTCCAGGGAGGTTTTAATATCAGCATTCTTAATACCAAACTTAATTTCAAAGGCGATCCGGATTATTCAAAAAATCGGAGTTATTCTTTTCAATGGAATCACAATTTGCTGGGCACAGCAAGACCCGGTACAAGTTTCACAGCAAGTGTGAATGCAAGCTCAACAAAATTTAACCAGTTTGTTCCTGATAACCCGGTGCAGAATTTTCAAAACTTGCAGACTTCATCTATCACTTATTCAAAAAATTGGACAGGGTTTAAGAACACACCATTTAATCTTACCGTAAGCGCCAATCATAATCAGAACAACAATCTGCATTATATACAAATAAGTTTACCAAATGTCGGTTTTACCATGGGTACCATTTATCCTTTCCAGAAAAAAGATGAAGTAGGTACGCCCAAATGGTATGAAAAATTTGGTATTGGTTATTCAGGCAATTTCACCAATAATGTCAGTTTCTATGATACACTGTCTTATGGAAAAAATGGAATTAAGCCATTGTTTAAATACTTGCTTGATACAGCCCAGTGGGCTTACCGGCAAAGTATCCCTCTCCAACTGGCTTTACCTACGCCGCCCATTATGGGAGGGGCTGTGGTCATCACTCCCGGTATTTCATATACGCCGAATTTTCTACAGCGGCTCACGGTTTATAGTTGGGATAGTTCAGCAAAGAGGGTAGACACCGTTTTGCGGCGGGGACTGTTTTATCAACAGCAGGCTGCACTGTCATTGACGGTAAATACAGCCATATTTGGGACATATGAATTTAAAAATTCCAGGATAATCGCTATTCGGCATGTCATGCGGCCAACGTTCGGCTTTAGTTTCTCACCCGATCTGAACAAGCAATATCTGAAGAAGGTACAGGTGGATTCAACAGGTCAGCGCTTTTTCTCTTACGACGCAGAGACAGGTGGTATTCTATCTTATACGAGCGGCAGAAGATCGGCGTCGTTGAATTTTCAACTCGACAATAATCTCGAGATGAAAATGAGATCTAAAAAGGATACAGCTAATGGAGGTGTAAAAAAAGTGAAGTTGATCGATGGCTTTGGAGTCACAACAAGCTATAACCTTTTAGCAGACTCGTTTCCTTTGACGAATCCTAATTTTTATCTTCGAAGCACACTGTTTCAAAAAATAAGCATTACCGCTAATGCTGTATTAAATCCCTATGACTTTGATTCCCGCGGGTTCCCCGTCAATAAATTGTTTTCTCACGACGGGAAATTTTCTTGGGGAAGATTGAGTAATGGTAGTCTATCCATAAGCTCGAATTTTCAAAGCAAGCCAAAGGACAAACAGGCTGATGAGACCAGGAAAAAACAGTTGGGTGATGTCTTGCAGGATCCCAATGTTGATGAACAAGGGTTGCTGGATTACATGCGAAATAATCCGGCTCAATTTGTCGACTTCAATATACCCTGGACTTTATCAGTGGGACTTAGCCTTTCCTACTATGAACAAATAAAGAGTGACTACAGTGGTTTTCAAAAGAATTTGAGTTCCAA
>DASXOT010000057.1:0-9627 GCA_036494065.1 Chitinophagaceae bacterium | reverse complement strand
TAGGGCTTTGATTTTTTCACTATTGTTGACTATTTCGGTGATTTTTTCAGTTTTTGCCATGATTCAAAGTTAAGTAGCTATGCTATCGGGACTAAAAAAGTAATTAACATTCAAAGCTAAGTATTTTAGTAATTAAAAACTAATAATGTTGGAATTATTTTAATGTAATTTTTATCCCGATCTATAATTTAAAGATAGCTTTCCACCCCATCCAGCCCATGGTCGCTACTACAATCCACCCAGCCATCTGCATCCACAAAGGGTGCTTATAACCCTTCATGATATTTTTCCGCGTAGCAGCAAACAATACAATTGCCAACGCAATCGGTAAAATCAATCCGTTGATTGCGCCAGCAAAGATTAAAAGTCTTGCAGGCTTTCCAATGAGAATAAAAACAGATGTTGATAGTATAATAAACATGGAAATGCAAATTCTCTCATACTTAATAAAGAGTGGGTGAAAAGTTTTAAAAAAAGAAACGGACGTATAGGACGCGCCGACCACCGACGACAAGGCAGCACTCCAAAGGATAATACCAAATATCCGAAAGCCAACTTCTCCCGCTGCAAATCTAAAAACGCTGGCCGGTGGATTATCATTACTTAAAACAGCCCCATGTACCAATGTTCCAACAACCGCCAGGAATAATATCGATCGCATCACCGCTGCAATGATGATGCCCGTCATTGCACTCTTGTTGACCTTGTGTAGATTCGCTTCTCCCTTTATTCCCGCGTCCAACAAGCGGTGTGCTCCGGAAAAAGTCAGGTACCCGCCGACCGTGCCACCAACAATCGTAACAATAGCTAACGGTTCTATTCTTTCCGGAATAAATGTGTGATGAATCGCCTGCAATAACGGCGGGTGAGCTTTATAAGCAATGAATAAGGCAAGAAAAATCTTTATCGTTCCAAGTGTCTTGGTAAACCCGTCGAGCATCTTACCAATTTCTCTCGACCAAAACAGAATAAGCGCAATACAACCGCTGATCAATGCACCGTTCTCAAAAGATAAACCTGTGATCACATTAACACCAAGCGCGCAACCCCCAATATTCCCGATGTTAAACGCAAAGCCGCCCATTACCACAAGTGCAGTCAGGAAGTATCCAAGACCAGGCAGTAATTTATTGGAAAGATCCTGCGCACGCAATTCACTCACGGCTAATATTCTCCATGTATTTAACTGAGCACCGATGTCTAGCAAAACAGAAACAAGAATCACAAATCCAAAGCTTGTCAAAAGCTGTTGAGTGAATACGGTGGTTTGGGTTAGGAAGCCTGGTCCAATGGAAGAATTGGCCATTAAAAAAGCGGCACCCAAACCCGCGCCTCCAAAGATTTTAAGTTTAGATAGCTTTAATATCAATATGATTTTGTTTTAATTGCTGATAGATCTGCCTGGCAAAATCAATTGCATGCGGTCCATCGCCATGAATGCAGATCGTATCCGCTATAACGGGAATACGCTTTTGGTTCAATGAAGTAACATTCTTTTCATTGATCATTTGCAACAGTTGACTCACCATTAAATAAATATCTCCAATCAGTGCATCCGGATGCGTCCGCGATGTAAGGCTCCCATCGTCCTGGTAGGTGCGATCAGCAAAAACTTCACTGGCCATTTTCAATCCTATTCTCGCTGCTTCGTCTATAGAGTGGCTTCCACTCAAACCAAATAGAACAAGATGTTCGTCAAAGTCTTTAACGGCTCGCGCAATTGTCGCGGCAATTTCTGGGTTTTTCGCCGACATATTATATAAAGCTCCGTGCGGTTTAACATGATGTAATTTTGTATCATGCTTTTTTGCCAGCCCATCTATTGTTCTTAATTGAAGTATTACAAGGTCATAAATTTGATCCAGAGGTAACTCCATTTCTGTTCTTCCAAAATTTTCCCGGTCAAAGAAAGAAGGATGAGCACCAATAGCCACATTATTTTTCAGCGCCAGATCAATAGTTTGTTCAATTATTTTTTCATCACCAGCATGGAAACCACAGGCAATATTGGCTGAGCTGATATACGGCATAATAAGTTCATCGTTTCCTATGCCTTCCCCCATGTCGCAATTGATATCAATGGCTAGCATTAAAAAATTCCTCTAACCTGAATTTACATGCATTTTGGAGCTGGAGCAAATGCCGATGTTGTTTGAAAAAGAGTTCTTCGGCCTGCTGCCAATCAGTAATACGAAAATAAATTTTGTCGCCAGGCCTGTTTTGAGCGAGTACACCTAAATGAGCCAAGAGGATATGACCTATCCTGGGATAACCACCAGCCGTCTGATGATCGGCCATTAAGATGATCAATTCGCCATTTGGCAATATTTGTATTGTCCCGAAGCTGACAATTGAAGAAACCAGTTCTCCATTGTGCATTACCTGCAAATCCGTTTGAAGCCGGTAACCCATTCTGTCAGCCAAAGAACCGATAACGAAGGGCTCATTTAAAAACCTTTTCTTTGAATCATCAGTCAAATGATCCCATTCATTTCCCGGAACAAAGGCTATCTTGTCTATTGGCGTTTCATTCCACCCAATATCTGCTTTCCAGGGAAGAATTAAAAACTCCTTATCACCCAGCCAGGAAGCGTATTCATATTTATCACTGAAGCAAATAACATCATCTTTTTGCAATGCCCTTCCATTAAGGCCGCCGCACATCGCCTTCAAATTTGTACTATAACTCCCCAACCATTTTTCGATTTGCAAGGTCTCTCTCACGCCTAAGTAGCACCTGGCGCCTTGCTTCCATTTTTGAAATTGAAGAATGCTATTCTTAGCAACGATCACCGGCTGCCACAAAGGAACATCTTCTCCATTGACGGTAGCCGAAAAATCAGCGCCACCCAGCGAAATCATCGCCGCCCGTTCAAATAAGAAAATGGATGCTGGAAAATGAATTTCAATTAATGCTTCACCAGGATTTTTACCGATAATCAGATTGACCGCTTGTGCCGCAGACCGGTCCATTACACCGCCTGGATTAATGCCAAGATGCTGAAAGCCATAACGACCCAGATCCTGCACTGTATCTAATAGCCCCGCTTTAATAATTCTCAAACTCATCTTTTGAAATTGAATAAAATTCTACCGAATCACCGGCTTTAACCTGGCAAAGCTCATCCGTGTCTCTATCAAACATCTTCAGAGGAGTTCTTCCAATAATTTGCCAACCGCCGGGAGATTGCAAAGGGTAAACACCAGTCTGTCGCCCGGTAATTCCGACGCTACCCGCCTGCACAGTTTGAGGTTGAAGCTTGCGTGGCACAATTATTTTTTCATCTGCCTCGCCCATATAAGCAAACCCAGGCAGGAACCCCAACATGTAGACTCTATACCGCACGGATGTATGCAATCGAATAATTTCATCGGTTGAGATATTCTTTTGGCCAGCTATCCAGGGGAGGTCAGTACCATATTCCGTTTCATAGCAAACAGGAATGCGAATTATTTTGCTGTTTGACGGAGCATCTGCAAATTGAAGACATGCTAGTTTATCAAGTTCATTGCTTATCCACTGATGCACCTTCCTCGAATGGTGAATCCTTTGAATCGATACGATATCGAAATAAATGGAAATAGAGCTGTATGCCGGTACCACTTCAATCATCCCTGTAAGAGGATGTTCAGATAAATAGTTGGATAGCGCAATTACCTTTTTGTTCAGCTCTTCGTTAATGACATTTCCGAAATCAATGGCCACCACCGATTCGCTAACAAAAAATATCTTATATGGCAGAGCATTTTCCGTATCTTAAAGTTAATGAGCCCTTCTGAGTATCTTTACTCCCGAATGTCCAGGTTAAATTGGAACGATACTACAAATCTATTTTCCAAGCTTACTTTCCGGCGATTTTGGAATGCCTCAAAAGTTTTATGCAGCTATTACGCTAGTAAATGGACAAAAAAGCCTGTGCAATGGGGTTATCCTGTTTCCATCTCGTTTGAACCGACAACCTCCTGCAATCTTAGATGTCCTGAATGTCCAAGCGGATTAAGAGCATTTACACGACCAACAGGCATGTTGAAGAAAGATTTTTTTTCGGAAACAATCGATCAGCTTTCGAGAGAACTTTTATATCTCGTATTTTATTTCCAGGGAGAACCCTATTTAAATCCTGATTTTTTGGACATGGTGAAATATGCCTCTTCGAAAAAGATATATACCGCCACATCCACAAATGCGCATTATCTCAACGATGAAAATGCAAAGCGAACTATTGAAAGCGGACTGGATCGATTGATCATTTCTATTGACGGCACCACCCAGGATGTGTACCAGCAATACAGGGTTGGCGGGCACCTGGACAAAGTGATCGACGGAACGAAAAATATTGTAAGGTGGAAAAGGAAGTTAAAAAGCAAAACTCCTTTTATAATTTTTCAATTCCTGGTAGTAAAACCCAATGAACACCAAATTGAAGATGTAAGAAGATTGGCGGCCGAAATAGGGGTGGATGCTGTGTGGTTTAAAACCGCACAGATTTATGATTATGCAAATGACCCCAACCAATTAATACCTTCCAGCGATAAATACAGCCGGTACAAAAAGGGCGCAACAGGCTCTTATGAGTTCAAAGGGAAGTTGGCCAATCACTGCTGGAGATTGTGGCACGACCCCGTTATAACCTGGGATGGATTAGTAGCTCCTTGTTGTTTTGACAAAGATGCGCAGCATAAGCTCGGCGATTTAAAAACAAGAACATTCAAAGAAATTTGGAAAAACGGGGAGTATAAAAAATTCAGGACAAAAATTTTACAAGGGCGCAAAAATATTGATATATGTGCGAATTGCAGTGAGGGAACAAAAGTTTGGGAGAATTAAGATTTATATTCTATTTTGTTTGATTTTAACGGTAAGCGAAATGATTAGTAGTTTAAATCATTTGCCATGCCATTACCCACATCCATTACCACAAGACTGGAATATCAGCATAAATCCCTGCTCGATATTATTGAAGGGCTATCTGATGAACACATTCACAAACGCGTGATCCCGGAAAAGTGGTCTATTTTCGAAAACATCGTTCACCTCGCTATTTCTGAACACGTATTTCTGCATAGACTGCAAAGGATTTTAACCGAAGACAATCCGCAGTTGGAAAGATATTCTGCCGAGTCAGATCCTTTTTTTAATGAAAACTGCGCAAAAACCACACGCGAGGTAATGCAGGATCTTATATCAACCCGCCGGACAGTCATCGCCACGGTTCATGCCCTCAGAGAAGAAGATATGCCACGTACTGGTGAGCACCCTATCTATGGAAAAATGAATCTCTTATTGTGGCTAAATTTTTTTCTTTTGCATGAAGCGCATCATCTTTTTACGATCTTCAAATTAGTTCCGGAGGTTCGAAACAGAAATTGAATTGTTATAGTAAGATTTGATCATCTTTTTCGAACGAAAAAAACTTTTCTATATTTATTGTATTAATAGGATGGGATGGGAATAAATAAAGATATTCACCAGGATAAATTTCGTAATGAGCGGCACAAAGCGATCGTTAATCTATTATTTACTTATGGATGGACGATCGAGCGCCTCAAACAGGTTGTGGCGGACGAGGGCATAACTCACCAGCAATTCAATATTCTTCGCATTTTACGGGGAAATCATCCAACTCCCCTTTCTACACTGACCATAAGAGAAAGGATGATTGATAAAATGAGCGATACGAGCCGCATCGTTGATCGCCTGGTAACTAAAGGTCTTGTAAGAAAGGTAATTTGTAAAAAAGATCGCCGGCTTGTTGATGTAACCATTACCGATAAGGGATTAAAAATGCTTGACAAATTGGACAGAAAGCAGGATGAAATGGATGATATCCTAAGTAATCTTACCGAAAAAGAAGCATCAAGCCTTAGTAAGCTGCTTGATAAGGTGCGCAATTGAACTCTTAACTTTTTCCTGCATTAAATAAGTTTCCATTTGCTTGACAATTTTTTATTGTTGACATAATTTTGCTTCCATGAAAGCCGCCACCTTAGGAATACTTTCCACCTTAGCTTGCCTTTTCCTTTCCGCACAGCAAACTCATCTGTCTATTGACAAGCCAGTGAATTCCGAATTCCGTGGTGTATGGATAGCTACCGTAGATAATACCGATTGGCCGGCAAAAGGCATGGTGGACCCTGCGAGTCAAAAAGCTGAATTCATCCGTCAACTTGATATGCACAAAAAAAATGGGATGAATGCGGTGATCGTCCAGGTAAGGCCGGCCGCTGATGCATTTTATCCTTCACCGTACGAGCCTTGGAGCCAGTGGCTGACGGGGGTACAGGGTAAGCCACCTTCGCCATACTATGATCCTTTGCAATTCATGATTGAAGAAACCCATAAAAGAGGAATGGAATTCCATGCCTGGTGTAATCCTTATAGGGCCGAATTCCAGGTCGGAAAATCATCCATTGCACCAAATCATATCACAAAAATTCACCCCGAATGGTTCTTAACCTACGGCGATAAAAAATATTTTGATCCTTCCAATAAAGAAGCGCAAAAATTTGTGGTCAAAGTGATCAGTGATATTGTCAAAAGGTATGATGTCGATGCTATTCACATGGATGACTACTTTTATCCTTATCGTATTGCAGGCAAAGAATTTCCTGACGATGCCGCTTATATGAAGTCGGGCACAACTTTGTCTAAAGATGATTGGAGAAGAAGTAATATTGATTCTATCATTTCCATGTTGAGCCGTGCTATTAAGCAAGAAAAGCCATGGGTAAAATTTGGGATTTCGCCGTTTTGCGTCTGGCGAAATAAAGACCAGGATCCAGACGGCAGCGATAGCAAAGCAGCGCAGACTAACTATGATGATCTTTATGCGAACATTTTATTGTGGTTGAGGAAGGATTGGATCGATTATGTGGCGCCACAATTATATTTGGAAATAGAAAATGCTAAAGTTCCTTACGAAAAATTGCTCGATTGGTGGAGCAAACACACATACGGAAGACAATGTTACATTGGGTTGGGCATCTACCGCGCGGGAAGCAACGCAGCCTGGAAGGATGCTTCACAATTGCCCAGACAACTTGAAGCTTTAAGAACCACGCCAAACATACAAGGTGCCATTTATTATAGTAGTAAGACTTTTGACAGAAACCCTAATGGCTGGAACGATAGCCTGCGGAATAATTATTATAAAGATCCCGCTTCAATTCCTACAATGGATTGGCTACCAAAAAAAACTGATTAGCCGGGATGATATTTTAACTGAAGCTCCGTCAGCAAATCGTAGTCGGCAGCTAACGGCCAACCGCCATTCAATATTGATTTGTAACTGGCAAATGACAGCGTTTGTACCAGGAACGATTTAATTAACTTTGCAATCATTTATTTTTCACTTTAAATTCTCATTGTATTATGCCTGGTTTTGAACTATGGAGCGATGCCGAACGTAAGGAAGTCAGTGAAGTGCTGGAAACCGGTATCCTGATGCGATATGGTTTCGATGGACCACGAAAAGGAAAATGGAAATCAAAAGAGCTTGAGGACGCCATCTGCAAGCGTTTCAATAGCAAGTACGCGCAACTTACGTCAAGTGGTACATCCGCACTGACAACAGCACTAGCAGCATTGGGAATTGGTTCCGGGGATGAAGTAATTATGCCTTCCTTCACTTTTGTTGCCAGCTTTGAAGCAGTACTGAGCGTAGGAGCTATCCCCGTATTCGTCGACATAGACGAAACCCTCACAATGAGCCCGGATGCGGTTCGCAAAGCGATAAGGCCAAAAACAAAATGCGTGATGCCAGTACACATGTGTGGAAGCATGGCTCAAATGGACGAATTGCTGGCGATATGCAAAGAACATAATCTTACTTTACTGGAAGATGCCTGTCAAAGCATCGGTGCTTCTTATAAAGGGAAGTACCTGGGAACAATCGGAAGTGCGGGGACTTTTAGTTTTGATTTTGTAAAAACTGTCACCTGCGGTGAAGGCGGAGCTGTATTGACAAACGATAAAGCGATCTATGCAGAATGCGATGGCTATTCAGATCATGGGCATGATCATAAAGGGATTGATCGTGGTGCAGACCTTCACCCTTTCCTGGGTTATAATTTCCGGATATCCGAATTGCATGCTGCCGTTGGTCTTGCACAAATAAAAAGACTGGACCAGTTTTTAGAAATTCAAAAGCGAAACCATTCGCAATTGAAAAACATCTTATTAACAATTCCTGAGATTTCTTTTAGAAAGATTCCTGATCCGGAAGGTGACAGCCGCACTTTTTTAACATGGTTCCTGCCCACAGAGGAAATCACGTCAGCGGTGGTAAATGAAATGAAGACCCAGAATATCCTGGCTGGTAATTTTTACTGGTATAACAACAATTGGCATTATGTCCGTAAATGGGATCATTTAAAGAATAACAACTCACTCTCTTCACTGAACAATGAACAGCAGCAGTCATTAAAAAAGTTACGATCGCAGGATTTTTCGGCAAGTGACAATATCATGAGTCGCTGCGTTTCTTCAGCCATAAGCTTGTTATGGACCGAAGAACAGATAAAAGAAAAAGGTGAGAGGATGACCGGTGTAATCAGGCAAGTGCTTAACAGGCAAAGTGTTTCCGTCAATTAAATTTTATCCTTCTTTTCTCTATGTAGTGATGCCAAAGCAACATGGTTGCTACGGACCGGTAGGGTCTCCATTGCTCAGATAACTTTAATAATTCGTCGTGTTTAGTGTTTTTGGGTAATCCTTTCACATCTTTCAATGCATTTACCATCGCCAGGTCACCCAATGGGAATACATCCGTTCTGTGCAGGACAAACAAAAGGTAGACATCAACCGTCCAGTCACCAATGCCTTTTATCATTTTCAGACGCTGTCTTATTTCAGCTTCTTCAAGTACCGAAAGTTTTTTTAATTCAATTTGCCTGGAAACGATCGCCTCTGCGAGGCATTTAGCATATATCATTTTTTGCCTGCTGAAATAACAGGCTTTCAATTCTTCATCGGTAAGCGTAAGTAATCTTTTTGCTGTAATAATTTTGAGTTTTTCCTTCAATTTCATCAGTGCAGCTCTTGCAGAAGCTAAGGAAACCTGCTGTTCGAGTATAATGTGAATGAGTGTTTGAAATGAAGCCGCTCTTGTCCATACCGGCGGATAGCCATATTTGTTGATAACCGACCGAAGATGCTTATCTTTTTTTGCGAGTTTGTTACAAAGAGCCTGAAAGTTTTTTTCGTCAAAAGTCAGGTGCATGAATGAGGTTATTGTATTTACTTCTTAATCTTGAATTTTTCGATTGCGCTTTTGGCAAAGGAACTTAACACTAATCTTCCGCTGATGGCCGCTCTTTCTAACAATAATTTGTCCCAATTTTCTGTTCCCTGCCAAAATATCTTCTTCATTTCGGCCATTGCTGTTGGACTGGAATGAGTCAGTGTGTTTGCGAGTTTTAAAATAGATTCGTCCATGCCTTCAGTACTGGCATGCACTTCAGCAAACAATCCTTTACGCCCTGCCCATTGGGCGCTTCGCCACATCGTGGCATCAATAGCCAATTGCGAAAATGATGATACACCGATTCGTCTTTCAACGGCCGGTCCTACTACAAATGGCCCAATGCCCACTGCCAGTTCACTCAATTTCACGTCCGCCTGCTCTG
>DASXOT010000056.1:0-3678 GCA_036494065.1 Chitinophagaceae bacterium | reverse complement strand
GAATCTTTCCACTGCGCGCTCAGCGGAAAGAGCCCGTGAAGTTGGGATCCGGAAATCGGTGGGGGCGCATCGCTGGCAATTGGCTATGCAGTTCCTCAGTGAATCAGTTATTCTATCATTAATTGCATTGCTGTTGGCCATCTTACTTGTAGAATTATTCCTACCCTCCATAAACAATTTAAGCCAGCGTCATCTTGAATTCCCTTTGTTAAGCAACGTCTGGTTTTTTGGGTTGATCATTGCCGCAACAGTAATGCTTGGCGTGATTTCGGGTCTTTATCCGGCAGCTTATTTGTCAGCCTTTCAACCGGTAAAAGTTCTGAAAGGTTCTGTTCAAACGGGCAGAAACAAATCTCTTTTGAGAAATGTGCTGGTAGTTGCGCAATTTTCCAGTGCGATCTTTTTAATGATCGCAACGGTTTTTGCCGTGAGACAACTCCGGTACATGGAAAGCCGCGATCCCGGCTTCAATCGTGAACAGGTTGTAAATATTCCTCTTGATGAAGTAACCTACAAAAAATTTGATGTATTAAAACAGGAGCTGCTGGCCAATTCTTCCGTAACTGGCGTAACCGGCGCGCAGGATGTTTTAGGAAGTCATTTGGATCAATCAGGTGTGCAATTCCAGGGAGATGGGCCGCTAAGACAATTGACTTCAACAAGATTAATTGTTGATCATGATTATTTATCGGTTTATAAAATCGCTCTTACAATTGGCAGAAACTTTTCGAGTGCGGCATCAGCCAATGGAAAAGAGTATATCATCAATGAAGCACTTGCAAAAGAGTTATTAAAAGACTCACCCAAAAAACCCATGTCATGGCTGTTGGGCAAGAATTTCGGGTTTGACTCTATTGGGACCATCGTAGGCATTGCAAAAGACTTCAATTTTAATTCCCTGCATTATAAGATCGAGACAATGTTCATCTATAATCAAAAAGACTGGGGATTCAGCAACCTGTCGGTAAAAATAAATGCAAACAAGCCGGGCAATGCGATTTCGTTTATACAATCGGTATGGCAAAAAAACTGCCAGGGCCATCCTTTCGAATATCAGTTCCTGGATGATCATTTTGCAGAAGTGTATCGGGCGGACTCACAGGTCAGCGCCATAGTGGGAGTGCTGGCAGGTTTGACCATTGTCATTTCATGCCTGGGTTTATTTGGCCTCGCTTCTTATTCGGCAGAAAAAAGGGTGAAAGAAGTAGGTATCAGAAAAGTGTTAGGTGCATCTGTGCAAAATATCGTGAACATGCTTTCAAAAGATTTTTTGAAGTACGTATTGCTGGCGGCACTTATTGCACTGCCATTGTCGTGGTTAACTGTTCACAAATGGATACAGGATTATGCTTATCGTATTGAAATCAGCTGGTGGATCTTTGTAATAGCGGTGTTAGTTGCCCTGTTAATCGCATTTATCACGATCAGTTTCCAGGCAATAAAAACTGCAATTGCAAATCCAGTGAAGAGTTTACGATCGGAATGATAAATCAGCAATGAGCCATGAGCTTTGAGCCGCGAGCTCAAGACTCGTGGTTCGCGGCTCAAAACTTTTTTTATGCTCAAAAATTATCTTAAGGTCGCGTGGCGAAACCTGATGAAGAATAAGATATTTTCTTTCATCAACGTTATCGGCCTATCAATAGGACTCACCTGCTGTATGCTAATTACAGTGTATTTATATAATGAGGTGAGCTACGATAGGTACCATAAAAATATTCACCGGCTCTACCAACTCGCAACAACTTTTGTGAAAGATGGCAAGGAAGACAAAACTCCTAATTCTCCTGCGCCAATGGCTGCTGCAATGAAGCAAGAGTACCCAGAGATTGAAGAAACGGCGAGGATCATGCCTCTTTTTAATGACGACAAAACATTGCTTCAATACAAAGAAGGCGCTGCACTTTCAAAATCTTTCTATGAGACAAAAGGTTTCATTGCCGATACCTCTTTTTTTAAATTATTTACATACGATTTTATTGAAGGCAATCCTGTAACCGCTTTAAAGGACCCAAATACTATTGTATTAAGTGAAGAAGTTGCAAGGAAACTTTTTGGCGATCATCAGGCATTAAATGAAACCATACACGTAAATAGTAATACGAACGGCGAATTTGATTATAAGGTTACCGGTGTATACAGACCGATCAACAAACCATCACAAATTAATGCCAGGTTCTTTATTTCAGTGACCGGAGGTAACATAGGACAATTTATAAAGCAGCAAACGGACATGGTAAGCAATAACATGTTCAGCACCTTCTTTTTGTTAAAAGCGGGCGAGGATCCAAAAAAACTTGAAGCAAAGTTTCCGGCCTTTGTTGACAAATACATGGCAACTGGTCTGAAAGCAGCGGGGTTTTATAAAAAACAATTTCTTATTCCTGTAAAGGACCTGCACTTGTATTCAGGGATGAGTAATGATATTTCATCTTCGGGAACAACAAGTGTAACTTACTTATATATACTCGCTTCGATCGCTTTATTCACTTTGTTGATCGCATGCATCAACTTTATGAATTTGTCTACCGCGCGCTCTTCCAAAAGGTCCGCTGAAGTGGGCATCCGCAAAGTATTGGGAGCACAAAAATCATCGCTTATCAGGCAATTCCTTGGAGAATCAATGCTGATGAGCACGATGGGATTTGTTATTGCCCTGGCAATTACCTTATTTCTGTTACCGGTATTTTCCACACTCTCAGGAAGAAATTTGTCACTCGATTTTTCCAATCAATGGGCCATCATTGTTGGTTTTTTTCTGCTTTCTGTCATTACGGGGCTGTTGGCGGGAAGCTATCCTGCATTTTATCTTTCATCTTTTCAGCCGGTAAAAGTTTTAAAAGGGAAATTCAGGAACTCTTTATCTGCAGTTCTTTTAAGAAGGGGATTAGTGATCTTCCAGTTCATTATTTCAGTGGTGCTTATTATCGCTTCGGTTGTCATCATGAGTCAAATGAAGTATTTGAGATCGACCGATCTGGGCTTTGCAAAAGATCAGCAGTTGGTGATCCCTTTAAGAAGTACGACCGCAAAAAACATTTATGCTTCGTTGAAGAATGAAATAAAAACTCTCCCGCAGGTGCAGAACGTAGGGGCAACATTGTATTATCCCGGCATAGTCAACCCGAGTGATATGGGCTTATACAAAGAAGGTAAAACGGTAAATGATGAAAAAGACGTCCATACCAACTGGGTCGATGAATCTCTTCTTCAAACTCTCGATATTAAGCCTGTGGCGGGGAGGTTATTTTCAAAGGATTTCCCTTCGGATACAAGCAACCGGATGATCCTTAATGAAACAGCCATAAAAGAATTGGGATTCAAATCACCACAAGAAGCCATTGGAGGTAAAGTAAATTTTGACTGGCAAGGACAAACCTACGGATGGACAATCGTCGGTGTGGTGAAAGATTTTCATTTCCAGGATCTGCACATTCCCATCTCGCCCTATTCATTTCAATTGAATAACAGGCCAAATTATAATTATCTCATTGTACATGCAAGGGCTACTGATGTTTCATCTTTATTAAAATCGATCCACGCAAGCTGGCATAAGTTAAATCCCAATGAACCGTTTGAGTATAGCTTCCTGGATCAGGATTTTCAAAAGAACTATGAAGCGGAAGATCATCTTGCTTCAATTGTTGGATATTTTACTGTTATCGCTATTATCATCTC
>DASXOT010000055.1:0-3179 GCA_036494065.1 Chitinophagaceae bacterium | reverse complement strand
TCCGCAACTGAGAAAATCAAAGGCAAAAAAGAGATTGACTCATCCAAAATTTCTTCGCTTATACCAGCAACTCTTGATTCCTGGCGGCCACATTCACTTAAAAACGGATAGCCCGGATCTTTATCATTTTACAATTACAGTAATTAAGATGTACAACTGCTCATTACACACAGATCACCGGGATCTTTATCAGCAACCAGATTTAGACGGCGCGTTAAAAATAAAAACCCATTATGAATCTCTTGATATCGCCGGCAGCAACCGGATACATTATCTATGCTTTTCCTTGCCTTCGCATTTACCTGCAAAAGAGAAAGATGAAGAATTAAAACAATTGTTATACCATGAAGAGTGATGATCTCATAGAAGGGATACATTATTATATCAACGAAGACGGACTCGTTGTGCTAACCGAGCAATATCATAAAGAAAAGGGATATTGTTGTGGTATGGGTTGCCTGCATTGCCCATACGACTATGAGAATGTCCCGGAACCAAAACGATCAGTTCTTTTAAAAAAAAGGGATAAAGAAAAATAACTTCAGCTATGGCACTAAGAAAGAAAACTGCGGCAAAATTGAAGTCCATAAAACCATCAGGGCAAAAAGACGAAAATTTTTTTGAGTTGGTTTTTGAGGTTGCAAGACAAATCCCGAAGGGAAGAGTAACCTCTTATGGCGCGATTGCAAAATGCCTGGGCACCAAAATGTCTGCCCGCATGGTTGGTTGGGCGATGAATGGATCAGGAAGGGTAAAGCCAAAGGTTCCCGCTCACCGTGTAGTAAACAGGAATGGTATGCTTAGTGGGAAACACCATTTTGATGACCCCGATCAAATGGAACAGCTATTGAAGAAAGAAGGAGTAAGAGTAGAGAACGACACTGTTGTTAATTTCGAAAAAGTTTTTTGGGATCCTGTTAAAGAATTGGGATTCTGACAAGGCAAAAAAAATCCCCACTAAGGAGCAGGGAGTTTTCATGGTAGGTTTTGGCTTTCAGAATATTGGATTAGTTTTCATGAAGGTTAACAACGGCGTTAAGGTCAGTTATATATTATTTCGCTTTTCGAAAAATCAGTGGCTGCGGATTTATTTTCGGCTGCAGCAAAGCCTTGAGTTCCCAGGATCAGGTCAACAACGGAATGCAGTAATGGGAATTCTGATTTAACATGTTCTGATACTGCTAATAATGCTTCTATCGCTTTTTCCTTATTTATCCCGGTGCGTGTCGAAATCTTCTCGATTATATTTTGCATAGATCAGGGTTTGGGGTTTTTCATTGGATGGTTTATGATCGATTGACAATACAAACTTATAACACAAAATCGGGTCAGTGTTTTTTATTAGGTGAAACATTATTTTATTTCGTTGAATCTGATGTAATCAAGGACAGGCCTATATTCCGGCCAAAAAAAAAGTAGATTTACTAAGCGCAAATACGATAAACATTAGAGTGAAATTGCGTCATCAACTATAATCTCTCTTATAAGTAACAGATATTAATTCGAGAAGAAGTGGCATGCCTGGACTCGTAACTTATATACACACGACAAAACCAAGGAATCAGCCTCAGGTATGAATCGAATGATTTTTGATGATAAAAAATTGAGAGTTCTATGCGCGAATCACCCGGGTTTACATAATCCAAATTCAGTGAGCACAATTTTTGGACTATCCATTAAATGATTTAAAAAAATAGATATGTTCTCTTTAATCTTTTTTGTGGCCGCTGGTATCGTTTTTCTTGGGTTTCTCATCGCTGTTTTGGTAAGAACGAGGAAAAATAAAAACATAAAATAGCCGCCAGTATTCGTTGAAAAAAACAATCAACTAACCTGCAATGCCGATTTTTTTCTACATATTATAAGTGATCAGACAGATTATTTTGCCTGAACTAGCGGGTTATTTTAGACAAATAGCACAAAATCAACGAATGTGATTATGGAATAGTGATTGCCTCCCCAACTTGCATGGATTATCAACCCATTGAGAATTACGGAATCATTGGCGATCTAAATACCATTGCATTGGTGGGATTGAATGGCTCCATTGATTTCATGTGTTTTCCCAATTTCGATTCTCCTTCGATTTTTGCTTCAATGCTTGATTCAAAAGAAGGTGGTAGATTTCAGATAGTTCCCGGTTTTACAGAAATGAAGACAAAGCAAATGTATTTACCGGATACGAATGTGCTGCTAACAAGGTTTCTCTCCAAAGATGGTTTGGGAGAAATTTTGGATTTTATGCCTGTTGAAGAGTTACACAATGGTAAGAAATTGATGAGGCGGGTAGCGACCGTAAAAGGTAAAGTGAAATACAAACTTATTCTTCAACCTCGTTTTGACTATGCCAGATCACGTCATTCCGTAGAAAAAAAATCAGAACACGAAATTATATTTACGAGTAAAGGGAAGGATAAGACAGCCGTTCGACTATTATCATCGATTCCTTTGGAAATTTCAGGCAGCGACGTTGAAACCGAGTTCACGCTTGGTGTTGAAGACAAAGCCGATTTTTTGTTTGAGCTGGTTAACGAGAAGTCGCCAGGTGTGGAAGATATTGAATCATTCGTCACCAAAAATTTATTTCAAACAGTAAACTACTGGAAGGATTGGATTGGTCAATCGGATTATCGGGGTCGCTGGATGGAAGTGGTTAATCGTTCTGCCCTGGTTTTGAAGTTACTCACTTCTTACCAGCATGGTTCTACAGTCGCCGCACCTACATTCAGTCTACCGGAAAGTATAGGATTTCAGCGCAATTGGGATTATCGTTATACGTGGATCAGGGATTCTTCCTTTACCATTTATTCTTTATTGCGACTAGGTTATACTAAAGAAGCAAGATCTTTTATGACGTGGCTTGAAAAACGTTGTGAAGACATAAGAGATCGAAACCGTCTCGGGATCATGTATAATATCGACGGCACGAGACAATTAAAAGAAAAAATCCTGAAGAATCTTGAAGGATACCGGCAGTCATCACCCGTGCGTATTGGAAATGATGCCTATCGCCAATTACAACTCGATGTTTACGGCGAGTTAATGGATTCAGTGTACCTATGCAATAAACATGCAGAACCCATCTCTTATGATTTTTGGAAAGACTTAGAAAAACAAGTTGATTGGGTAGTCAAAAACTGGAATCAGCCGGACGAAGGCATTTGGGAAGTAAGAGGAGG
>DASXOT010000054.1:0-3070 GCA_036494065.1 Chitinophagaceae bacterium | reverse complement strand
TGCGCCTTTTTCACCAGGTTGATAATGCCGGAAAGAACCGTTTCATTGCCGGCGGCCGTTACCTGCACTTTAATCGTTCCATCTTGTATAATGCTGCCCCCAATTAATGCGTCCCTTGGATGTTTATGTACTGGAAGACTTTCACCTGTAATTATAGATTCGTTTACATAAGCCGCTCCAACCAGAATCTTACAATCAGCAGGTACCTGTTCTCCACTTTTAATTAAAACAAGATCGCCCGCCTTTAGCTGAGTATTTTCGACCGGGAAAATATGCTCGTTATGTTCATTATCATACCCTATCATATTCGCCATCACTTTTTGTGATTTGGCGAGTGAATTCAAAGCGCGCTGGGTTGATTGGATCGACGCATCTTCGAGGAAATTTCCTAAAAAGACCAGTGTGATGATGGCCGCCGCAGTTTCATAGAACGTATAATTTTCAGAACCACCGGTGAATGTTCCATATAAACTGTAAATAAATGCTGCTGTTGCTCCCAGGGCAACCAGGACATTCATATTAGGAATGCCGTTTCTTAAACTTTTTATCGCGCTTTTTCCAAAGAAACCCATTCCCACAAAATAAACCGGCAAACATAAAGCGAGCTGCATATGGGTGTCCATGAGGAATGGAATATCCACGCCGGGGGCCATTGGTAACATCAGCAGGGCGCTGAATGGCAGGCAAAACAAAAACCTGTCGAGAGAAGTCGATAGAATTTTTCTCCTTGTACGCGCCGATTTTTGTTCCCCTGCAACACTATAACCCAATTTTTCTATCCCTCTTGCCAATTCCTCTTTAGTATGTTCTCCATTCATTTCAAAGGACACCTCACCACCAATTGCATTCACTCTCACATCCTTCATTCCTTCTTTTTCCAGGTATTTATGAATTGTGAGGGCGCAATTGGTGCAAGTCATGCCATCGACTTTCCAGTCTACTTTTTCCATTCTGCAAATTTACCAATTTGCCAATCCTTAATTGCTAATAGAAAATCGCGGGATAAGGTGATATTGACAGCTAAATTTGCCTATGGAGATGATTTATTCGCTGCAGCAAATACCACAAGCTGCTGCAAAATTCTGGAATACTGTTGGCCAGGCGCATACCGTCGCGTTTCATGGAAATATGGGCGTTGGCAAAACAACATTTATCCATGCATTGTGCGATGAATTAAATGTAAAGGATGTCGTTAGTAGTCCCACTTTCTCCATCATCAATGAATATGTTTTTTTGAACAACGGGATTTTAAAAAAGGTCTTCCATATCGATCTTTACCGGCTCAGGTACGAGGAAGAGGCCATCCGGGCTGGCGTGGAAGACTGCCTGTATAGTGATCATTTATGTTTGATCGAATGGCCTGAAAAAATTGTTTCTATTTTACCGGATGGAACTGTGCATGTATTTATGGAGCAGATTGACGATAAAACCCGGAAACTTAGGATAGGGGATAATTAGTTATTTTTGATAAGCCCTGTTCTGCCAGTAGGGGCATGTAAGCATGGAATTGAAAATTCTTAGATCGCCAATCTTTTATGAGCTGAATAATCCTGACGCGACAGAAGTTTCGTTGAATTTCTGTAGCTGGCAAACAAAACCTTAAACAACAAACACGAAATTGTTTTCATGAGCCAGCAAAAACCAAAAATAAGCACTTCATTCAGCTACGAAACTCTCGAAGAAACACTGGATATAAAGCCGAAGAGGGCCCAGATGCAGATTGGCATTCCGAAAGAAATAGCTTTCCAGGAAAATCGAATAGCGTTGACACCTGATGCCGTTAGTGTATTGGTGAGTAATGGTCACTCGGTGGTAATCGAACATAATGCAGGCGAAGCTTCCCATTTTCGTGATAAGGACTATGCTGAAAGCGGCGCCAAGATTGTTTATGATCGTGCCGAAGTATATAAGCTGCCCATTCTTGTCAAGAGCGCTCCTGTTATCGATGAGGATATCCCGGTTCTTCAAATGAACCAGGTGATAATTTCACCTATTCATTTAAGTATTTTGAAGGCGGACCTTTTGCAAAGGATGATGGATAAAAGGATCACAGCTATCGCTTTTGAAAATTTGAAGGATGATAGTGATTCGTATCCCATTGTGCATAGTATGAGTGAGATAGCGGGAAGTGCTGTTATGTTGATTGCTGCACAATACTTAGGATCAGCCAATCATGGAAAAGGTGTTTTGCTGGGAGGCATCTCTGGTATTGCTCCTACTAAAGTCATAATCATCGGAGCAGGGATTGTTGGTGAATACGCCGCAAGAGCGGCACTGGCGTTGGGTGCTTCGGTAAAAGTTTTTGACAATAGTGTGTACCGGTTGAAACGTTTACAAAATAACATCGGGCAACGCTTGTGGACATCGGTAATCGAACCTCGCATGTTGGCAAAGCAATTAAAAACATGTGAGGTGGCCGTGGGTGCTATTGCTTCTGAAACCGGAAGAACGCCAATGGTAGTAACAGAAGAGATGGTAAGCAATATGCGGCCGGGTTCCGTGGTCATTGATGTTAGCATTGATAGGGGTGGATGTTTTGAAACGTCCGAGATCACCAGTCATGAGCATCCTATATTTTTAAAATATGGAGTAATACATTATTGTGTTCCAAATATTCCCTCGGGTTTTGCGCGGACAGCTTCCCAGGCTATCAGTAACGTATTAATGCCTTTGTTGCTGGAAGCAGGCGATGAAGGAGGGTTTGAAAACCTCGTATGGCATAAAGTCCATTTGCGTAGCGGCATCTATCTTTTTAAAGGGGCATTGACAAATTTTTATCTCAGTGAGAGATTCGATTTGAAATTTACCGATCTGAATCTTTTGATCGCCAGCCAGCGATAATTCCCGGTACGTCTAACACTTGTAAGTTAATCCAGTATTAAATCTTAAGAAATTTCATCGGGCATTTGTTTTTAATTAAACGTTTGTTTAATTTTGTGCCCTTTATGAAAAATGCAGTGGCTGGATACAGCGAAAAACAAATACAGATCATGGAGGCTGCGGAAGAACTTTTTGCAGAAAAAGGTTTTGATGGGACTTCGGTGCGGGATGTTGCAAAAGAAGCTGGTGT
>DASXOT010000053.1:0-2728 GCA_036494065.1 Chitinophagaceae bacterium | reverse complement strand
ACCAGTGCATCCGGATTTTCAAACTCAATGCTAACCGGTGAAGTCGCGTACGCCGAAACGTCGTTTACTTTCACTTTTTCAAAGACAGGAGCATATAAATGGAGTTTGTCCACAACCTGAGTCATCAATTCCTTGGACTTGAGCACTTCCATTTCATTTTCAATGATCTTCTTTACAGAAAGCAGATTCAAGGATTCAATGATCCTGGAATCATCTTCTCCCTTCTTTTCGTCCTTGATCAAAATGCTGGCAGTAGTCTGGTAAACAGGAACCTGGTACCTCAAATAAAACCAGGCACCGATCCCTGCCAGGAAAATGAACAATAAAAACAGCGGCCAATAGGGGGCATATTTAAACCATACCTGTCGTATGGCATTTTCCTCCTCCGGATTGTTTGCTTTTACATTTTGATAAATCTGTTGCATAGGTGAATAGATTATTTAATAAGCCGGTCTGCAAAAATTGCAATCAGCGATAAGCCGCTCAGAACTGCCGGAACCCATTGCTGTCCCCGACCCGTACTTGCAACTTTTGATTTATTTGGCTCTACGTAAACAACATCGTTCGATTTTAAATAGTAATAAGGAGACGACAAAAGTTCTGCCGAGTTTAAATTGATCCTCGTTATTTCTCTACTTCCATCCGGTTTTTGTCGAACCACGGCTACATTATCACGTCTTGCATAGATGGTCAAATCACCGGCCAAACCAATTGCTTGCAACAACGAGATCTTTTCACTGGGAACATCAATTGTCGTCGGATTTTTTACCTCACCCAATACCGTAACCCTGAAATTCAGAAGGCGAACGGTCACGATGGGACCCTTTAAAAGTTGCTCGTCCTGCAATCTTTTTTGAATATTTAATCTCAACTGCTCTTTCGTCAAGCCATCCGCTTTTATATTCCCCAGGATGGGGAACTGAATGGTGCCATCGTCGGCGACCAGGTAGCCCAGTAGCGTATTATTCCCGGTAGTTACTAAAAGATTTGGCGCATTGAAAATAGTATTGTCTTTATCGAGACTACTTACATTAATATTCAAGAGATCATTCTTCTGAATGACGTCAGGGGCAACAGGTACTGTCGAAGCAGGAATGATTGTATTGCCCACCTCAGGAAAATAAATTGCCTTTTTTGTATTAATACAGCTGGTAAGGATGCCTGCCAACAAAAGAAATACAAACAAATTGCTCTTATTTAATAACATAAATTTCATGTCCTTTTTATCAATCGTAAAATCAGATACCTTGACATCCATTTTTTAAAAATGGCGTTTCTAGGAGGATTTAGCAGGGAATGATGGTTTTAGAGAGGATTGGGAAGGAAACCATCGGAATTAGAACTAAATAAACAATAGGGCTAATTCAGAAATTAGGCTCAAGATAATAATTAAACCGAAAATCCTATAAATTCTTTTTACTTTTTTTGTAACACATCTTAATAACTCCTGTTGAACTATTAACCACGCGCTGCTAACACAAAACGAAATGACAAAGGAAATCTTTATTATGAGATGATTAAATACAACTTTATGGTAATTGTCCGAATGGACGAATAGTTGTTCGTAAAGAATTTAGTTGTTCATGAAAATTTAATGCAAGATTATCCACTCAATTTTGAATTCTTTTTTTTGAGAATTATATCAGCGCTGTTTCAATTTTTTTCAATAATAACGAACAAAAATCGCATTGACTAGTAAGACTACTAAGTAAGGTTTCGGGTTTTTTCTTATTCCTAATTTTCAATAAAAAATCGATTTTGAAATAACTACTTACAGTTGAACTACATAAACACTTAGTTGGTCGAAATACCAATGAATTTCGATAATACTCATTGGTAAAAACACGTTTGAGTTGATCATGATTAATTTCTGTTTCATCATCATAACGTGTCATGATTTTGAATGACAATGGAGTTGCTATGGCACCGTTTTTGTTAAAACCAAGCAAACAATTAGAGAAGATGAAATTGAAATGATCTGAGCTAACAATATCCTTTTAAAAACCAAATATCTTTTGTGAAAACCACCACCTGTTTTTTTACATACTCTCTTTCTCTGTCCTGTTTTCGCAATCGCGTATTTGCTTTTAATTTCTCATCGATTCATTCTGTTAGCTTTTTTATTTTTTATTCGCCTGATGTGATAATATATATATCAGGAGTTGTATCGCGACTATTCAATCGTATAATTACGATTGTTGGTATAGAAAGAAACTTGTTGACAAAATACCAGTACTCACAAGAGAACTTGTGTTTATCAACGGTTCAGAAAAAACCTTACCTATTAACCATTCAAAACCAAGAAAAATGTATTAATCCAAAACTATTCAAACGACGATCCTAAATCCAATCCGACTATGAAAAACCTACTAACCTTACTACTGCTGCTTATCAGTATTATGTTGTTTTCCGAGCGGGGAAACAGCACCACCTATTATTTCTCAACGACTGATGGAGATGATTCGAGAACAAGTGCACAGGCACAAAGTTCTTCGACTCCCTGGAAGACGTTGACCAAACTGAATTCATTTTTCAGTAGCCTGCAACCAGGCGATATGGTTCTTTTCAAAAGCGGCGATGTATTTTACGGAAACATTACCGTTACCAAATCCGGCTCTTCCTCATCGCCTATCACCTTTGGTTCATACGGCAGTGGAGCGCAACCGGTCATCTCAGGATTTACACCAGTTACATCCTGGACAAATACAAGTGGCAATCTCTGGACAAG
>DASXOT010000052.1:0-5628 GCA_036494065.1 Chitinophagaceae bacterium | reverse complement strand
GAGTGCCTGTAAAATGCTTTGGCGAATCCACCATACGGCGTAAGAAATGAATTTGAAACCGCGGGTTTCATCAAAACGTTGAGCTGCCTTAATAAGGCCGAGATTTCCTTCATTGATGAGATCAGGAAGAGAAAGACCCTGGTTTTGATATTGCTTTGCAACGGAAACAACAAAACGCAGATTTGCCTTTGTAAGTCTGTCTAATGCTTTTTGATCTCCCTGTTTGATTAAACGGGCTAATTTGACTTCTTCTTCCGGAGTAATTAGATCTACTTTACCGATTTCCTGAAGGTACTTTTCAAGACTTTGAGATTCACGATTCGTAATCGACTTCGTGATCTTCAACTGTCGCATACTCATAGGTTGGTTTTAAAAATGGGCGATTTTTAGGGTTATAAAATAATGTTAGCTGGTTATACTGTCCCGAAAAAATCCCATCACAATGTCCGTCGTCCGCCAGAAAATGTTGAACGTCAAAGCAAATTAGCGTAATTAGCATTACGTCCCAAAATTATTTCCGACCTGCTTAAAACGCAGCCTTCATGCTTTTATTATATGAATTTGCTAAACCGGAAAAAATAAACCCAAAAAAACTTTGACGCTTGGAATATTTAATTATAATTGCAGGGATTGAAGTTTAAAAACGAAGATGAGTAAACAATTGTATACGCTTGAGTACCCGGTAAGATGTTCGCCCAGCATCCTATACGAATTTCTTTCCACTCCTGCAGGTTTGCAGGAATGGTTTGCCGATAGAGTTGACGAAAGAGATAATGTTTTCTTTTTTTCATGGAATGGTTCTTCACAAAAAGCCGAAGTGCTGGAAAGCCAGGATGAAAAATTCATACGCTTTCGCTGGCTTGATGCGCCTAAGGAAGAATATTTTGAATTCAGCATTGAAAAGTCAGAAATAACCAATCAAACTATCCTTGTAGTAAAGGATTTTGCTGAAAAAAAAGAAGTCAAAGATCAAAGCATGTTGTGGGACTATCAGGTAAAGGATCTCTTTCATCGCGTTGGGAGCAATTAGCCGATACAATTGGCTAAGCTTAGAAAGTTTTCAGATAGCATTTTGATAGCTTGATCCCATTCAGCCAATGAAAATTTGGATGACAGTTTTATAAAGTCTTTTTCCAAAATGATCCCGTCAAACTGTTCTTCGGTAAGTTTATTCACCTGGATGTAATTTGCTTCTTCAAAATGATGTTGCCAGGGATCATCATTGATGCAACAATAAAAACCGTTCTGTTTGAAGAATTGATATGAATGGATGATAGCACTCATATACTCTCGTTTGTATTTTCCTGAAAGATGCAGGGTAGTGCTGAAGAAATTTCCCCACCAGAACATGGTACGGATCGCGAAAGTATTTTCTTTATCAAAATATCGCGGATAGTCGAGCATCAGCCAGGGAAGACCGTGGTAATTTTCTCCTTTCGATATTTTGGGGGAGATGGCTAATACTTCTTTGGGAAACTGTTTTGTTCGCGATTGAATGAAATGAGCGATATTCTGTTGTACATCACCAAGAAGTAATTGCACTTTCCTAAGTATCCCGTTCTTTGTTAAAATCCATTCGGAATTATTCATCAGCTCCATCTCGAAAGGCGAAAGATGTACTTTTGTTTCATTATCCATCAAATGAATTTACGATTTTAGAGGCGGGATTTAAATCAGATCCTTATCGTCAACAAGGATCGTAACTAATGAAATAGATGAAAGTTTGATTAAGAAGCTTGACATATTAATTGTAAAAGCGTTTATAGGTCCATTTGTTGCCACCTTTTTTATAACACTCCTGGTATTGATCATGCAATTTTTCTGGTTGTGGATCGATGATTTTGTAGGTAAGGGACTTAGCACAAACATTATTTTAGAATTTATATGGTATCAAACGGCTACGCTAGTTCCACTGGCATTACCGCTAGCGGTGTTACTCTCCTCACTGATGACGTTTGGAAACCTGGGCGAAAGTTTCGAGTTAGTGGCGATAAAATCAGCGGGTATTTCCCTGCTAAGATTTATGCGGCCACTGTTTTTTATTTCGCTGGTATTGTGTTTTCTCGCGTTTTTATTTGCGAATTATGTGATGCCTGTGGCTGTTCTAAAATCAAAAACACTATTGGGAGATATTTACAGGAAGCAACCTGCATTCGAGCTCAAAGAAGGCGTTTTCTACAACAAAATACAGGGCTTTGCCATCAAGATTGGAAGCAAAGAAAAAGACAGTATTATCCATGATGTGATTATCTACCAGAAGGGAAGCGTCCTTCAGGACAATTTTATCGTGGCAAAAAGCGGCGTGATGCGGGTTACAGATAACAGCCGCTACCTGGAAATGACGTTGCATGATGGATGGCAATACCAGGAAAAAGGCGACAGGTATCAGAATTCAGATTATATCCGACTTGGGTTTAAAGAATATACAACCCAGTTTGATCTCAGTTCCCTGCAATTGTACCGGTCATCGGATACGGTAGGTAACCAGCAGATGAAGAATATGAAGCAATTGAAATATGCGATTGACTCATTGCGCAGGGAAGTAAATAGAATAGCAAAAAGAGTGAGGAATGAATCACTCATTTATTTTCAGTTTCCCGGTTACATCGATACAGGCTGGAAAAAAAATGATACATTAAAATTTACATCTGCAAAGAAGTTTGATCAGCTATTGCCTGATTCCATAAGAAGTCTGATTGACGAAAAAGCGCTGGGTAAAGCACAATCGGCAAAGTCAATGAATGATATTCTTATTAGCGACTACGAGGGCAAGAAGAAGGATTTAAGACTTCACCAGATTGAATGGCATCGAAAAATCACTTTATCGATCGCCTGTCTTGTTTTATTTCTTATCGGGGCGCCCCTGGGTTCGATAATTCGTAAGGGTGGGCTGGGTTCTCCTTTGATTTTTGCGATCGTTTTCTTTATGATATTTTATTTCTTAAGCAATACTGGCCAAAAGTTTTCTAAAGAAGGCACCATGAGTCCTTTTGCGGGAATGTGGTTGTCTACTTTTGTCCTGGTACCGATCGGAATTTTTCTTACTTACAAGGCGATGCGTGATTCGCAATTATTTAGCAAAGAATTCTACTTCCGTTTACGAGGCAATATTCGAAAAATATTGAAAAAAGGTGCAGCAAAGAAGGATTTGTAAAAAGGAAATTTGAATAACTTGCCTCTCTTGAAACAGCAACAACAAAACCTCAATATTCAGAAATGGGTGGCAGCCATTTCGGTTATTTTGCTGGGTATTAAATTTCTTGCGTATTACCTCACACATTCTGTTGCCATCCTTACTGATGCGTTAGAGAGCATTGTAAATGTGGTGGCCGGATTTATTGGATTGTATAGTCTATATATTGCCGCGTTGCCCCGCGATATTAATCATCCCTATGGACACGGCAAGGCGGAATTTCTTTCGGCGGCGGTAGAAGGCACCTTAATTTGCTCAGCCGGCTCAATTATCATTTATAAAGCTATTCAGCATTTTATTTACCCGGCTCCTATTAGCAAGATTGATAAGGGAATGATATTGGTGGCCTTTACTGCCATCGTCAATTTTGGAGTGGGAATAATAGGTGTAAAAAATGGGAAAAAGAATCAGTCACTGGCATTGATCGCAAGCGGCCGTCATCTTCTTTCGGACTCCTATTCCACATTGGGAATTGTCGCCGGATTGATCCTTATTTTGGTTACAAAGCTATTATGGATTGATAGTGCAATCGCTATGCTTTTTGGGATATTCATTATTTATACGGGATATAGAATCCTTCGACGTTCAATTGCCGGCATTATGGATGAAGCAGATGCGGAGCTACTCGTAAAAATGATCAAGATATTGAACACAAACCGGCGTGAGAACTGGGTGGATCTTCATAACCTCCGGGTCATTAAATACGGGAGTATTTTACATGTGGATTGTCATCTTACCGTTCCCTGGTATCTCAACGTCCAGGATGCGCATATCGAAAATGAAGCATTGGCATCTCTGATCAGGAGGGAGTTTGGGCAGGCACTCGAACTTTTTGCGCACGCCGATGGTTGTTTATATGTACAATGCCCAATATGCATTAAAACTGACTGCCCTGTTCGTCAACATACATTTGAAAAAAAAATAGATTGGACACTCGAAAACGTTGTCCAGGATAAAAAACATCAATCTTCTGAATCATGAGCACGAAAACGGTCACTTACTGGCAAAAGGACCAGGAATTCAAAAGCTATCACGGAGAGAATGAAATAAAGATCGATGGCAGGAGAGCAAATGGTTTTGGGGCTAAGGCGTTGCTCCTGGCTGCTGTGGCTGGGTGCAGCGGGATTGACATTGTAGAGATCCTTACAAAAATGAGGGTGGGGTTCTCTGATTTTGAAATTGAAACGGAATCCGAACAAACGGAGGAGTACCCGCGGGTGTTCAAGGATATTTTTATTGTTTATAAATTGAAGACAGAAAAGGCAAATGAGAGAAAAGTAAAAAAAGCTATTGAGCTGTCTTTAAATAAATATTGTGGTGTCACTGCCATGCTTAAGAAGAATTCTCCGATTCATTATAAATTGCAGATATTTTAAGCCATCATGTTATCCAAAAAAGCACAATACGCTTTTCGGGCATTGACCCATCTTGTAGAAAAATACGAGCAGGGTCCCGTGCTTATTTCTGAAATTTCAAGGAAAAAGAAAGTCCCACTGAAATTTCTTGAAAATATCCTTTTGGAATTGAAAAAGGCAGGAGTACTTGAGAGTAAAAAAGGAAAAGGCGGCGGATATTACCTGAAGGATCATCCATCAAGAACACACATGGCCAACATCATACGTATAGTGGATGGACCTATCTCCATGTTGCCCTGCGTGAGCCTCTATTTTTATGAGCGATGTAAAAACTGCAATGAACAATATTGTGCCTTGCATGATACCATGATCGCCGTTCGGGATGCTACCCTGAGTATTCTTGAACACCGCACACTCCAGGATCTAACGGCTGCCCCTGTCATTTAACGAACGACTGTTCTAAAAAGAAATCATAATGAAGTCGACTTGTTTGGTAGGGTTTTGTTTTTGGCTTAATTTCGAACTTCATTTATAAACTTAAAATCAAGGACCATATTATAGGGAAGCTATTCCTGTCGGTTGGAATTACGAATAAGATGTGATCGTTGTGCCAACCGTTTTCACGGAAGATGCGTTAAAGAAATTTCCAAAGGGTGTGAAAGTAGTTAAACCTGCTTGAGCTATACACCGCAACCGAATATTTAAAAATGAAATTGAACGGCGATCAGCTAAAACAAATTGAAGAAGCTTCATTGGTTGAAGCACTGGAAATAGTTAGCAATTTATTTCCAGGCAAGGTTGTATTTTCTTCATCGCTGGGACAGGAGGACCAGGTGATCACCGATGCGATTTTTAAAAATGATCTTCTCGTAAAAGTATTTACGCTGGATACGGGGAGGCTATTTAATGAGACTTATGAGCTGTTGGAAAGAACCGTAGCCCGTTATAAAAAGCCGGTCCATATTTATTTCCCCGAGGCAAAGGATGTGGAGGAATTTGTTGCAGTAAAAGGTGCCAACGCATTTTACGAATCAGTGGAAAACAGAAAAGAATGCTGTCATATTCGCAAGGTAAAATCGC
>DASXOT010000051.1:0-2370 GCA_036494065.1 Chitinophagaceae bacterium | reverse complement strand
ACGAAGGAAATGCCCGGGAGTTTGTAAACCGCATCCAGAAAATCCGCAAGGAGAGTGGATTTGATCTTACCGATCGAATCCAGGTCAGAGTGGCAGCCAGCAACGGATTAAAGAATTCGCTGGCTCAGTTTAATGATTATATTTGCGCCGAAATTCTGGCAGATAGGCTGGAATTAGTACCGGAAATTGAAGGTGGTACTGAAATTGAGATCAATGATATTTCACTCAAAGTGATTGTTTCAAAAAAAGGGTAAATAGTATGCCAATCAAAAAGCCAGCCCATCCGAAAGGAGGGAAAGCCAATAAAAAGCCTGTCCATGTGGCGGGAAAGGCTAAGCCGGCAAAAGCATCTTCAAAAAAAACGATTGCTAAATCTGCCCGCCCTCAAGGCGGGAAGCCAGCTAAATCTTCCCCAAAACAGGTCGCGGTTAAAAAAACCGTTGTTAAAAAACCAGCTTTGAAAAAACTTCCTCAAAAAGTGGTGGCAAAAAAACCGGACCCGAAAGCGAATAAACCAGCGGCGACTCCCAAAAAACAAGAGTTGGCGGCGAAATCACTGGTATCTGTAAAACCCGTAATAAAACCTATATTGAAAAAAGAGACGCCCAAACCCGCAAAGGTTGTAATGCCAAAAATTACAACACGATCAGTAAAAAAATATGAACCCGAATTCACGAAATCTGTTTTAGATACACCTATGAACGAATATACTGGCCCTACGCAACGCTACTCCGATGCTGACCTGGGTGAATTTAGAGAGTTAATCACCAAAAAACTTGATGCCGCAAAAAAAGAGTTGGTCTATTTGCAGGGATTAATAACACGCAAAGATGAAACCGGTGATATGGAAGATGCCCGCTACATGACCATGGAAGATGGTAGTGTAAGCATGGAGCGTGAACAACTAAGTCAAATGGCAAGCCGGCAGATTCAATTCATCGATCACCTTGAAAAGGCTATGATGCGCATCGAAAACAAGACGTATGGAATTTGCCGCGTCACTGGTAAGTTAATTGACAAAGCTCGTCTTCGCGCTGTGCCACATGCAACTTTGAGCATTGAGGCCAAGCAAATGATGAATAAATAAATAACCTCGCTTATAAAAAGAACCGGTTTTCGCGGCCGGTTTTTTATTTTTCATTTCTCCAGGATCATCCCGATTTATTTCAAACAAAGTTTGCACAGCGATTGTGTAGTCATGTATTACGCTTATTTTTAATCAGGAACTATTTTAGTTAATCCCCAATCTTTTATTATGAAGAAACTCAAACTTATTTTTATCGTGATTGCTTTTGCCATCTTATATTTCAGCTGTGGTAAGGGCTCAGCTGGTCCGAAAGGACCTGCCGGACCAACCGGACCGGTAGGTAGTGCAAATGTGATCTACTCTGCATGGTTTCTAACCGGCGCTGGATGGGACACAGTTACGAATGCACCGAGTTATGGCGCTTATGCAACTTACGATAAGGCAGCAACGGGTATTACTCAGTCGATTATTGATAATGGCGTCGTGCTTGTGTATATGAAAGGAGATCCAACAACAGGCCTTGCCAACGATGTCTTTCCATTACCTTATTCAATAGGCGCGGGATATGGATTTACTGATCTATGGGATTTTGTATTGAACGCACCTGGAAACATTCGCTTCCTTTATAAAAGCGATTTCCCATGGGACGTTGTCACACTTGGCGGCATTTCTTTTAGATATGTTATCATCCCCGGGGGCGTGGCTGGAGGCAGAATGTTGAATCTGAGAAAAATGACCTATGAAGAGGTATGTAAATTGTATGGTATTCCAGAATGAGGTTTACTTCAACAATGGTTGGTAGGTCGACCAATTCAAGTAAAAAGTAGTGATCGTATCATTTTCATATGACAAGGCCCAGGTAATGCAGGCACTTCGTTATCATTTCATAAGCCGGCCTGAGATCAGGATCATGCTGATATTGGTAAATGTGTTTGCATTAACCTGTGCTGTTTTATATTATTTCAAAAGAATTGCACCGTTTGCTTTGCTAACGGGTTCCTGTATGTGGATTTTCCTGATGATCAGTTTTTGGTTTCTACTGCCTTCAATGGTTTACAGAAGGGCGGCGACTTTCAGGGATCATTTCACCATGAGTTTTGAGGATGATGGTTTTTCATTAGGAAATGAGCGTGGCTCAAGAACATGGCCCTGGCATTCTTTAACTACGTTTATGGAAACACCCAATTTTTTTCATTTGTATTTTGACAGTCGCTCGTTCTTTCTAGTGCCTAAAAGTGGTTTTGAGAACTCAGATGAAATTTATGAGTTGAGGCAATTGCTAAAAAGTAAAGTAAAAAAATAAGATGAGAAATTCGAATGTTGAAATTTTAAATGGTTTGTAG
>DASXOT010000050.1:0-2312 GCA_036494065.1 Chitinophagaceae bacterium | reverse complement strand
TTTTAACATGATTGATATTTATTTTATTTTACCCCGCTTAACTCTCACACTTGTCCGATTATATCTAACTTTTATTGTCAGCCCTCTTGTACCCGTATTCATTATGCATCACTATGGCTTTTCCCACGTTGCAAAAACCCTGCAAAAAAGTACTCCACCCAAACCGTTATTGTTTTTACGAAGGTAATATCCTTATCCACTTGAAGGTTGAATACTTTTCAAACTAGCTGAAGTTTGAGTAATTTTATAACAAATCAACTTTATGAAACGGGTTAATTTAAACCTTATTGTCCTTTCTGCCTTCACCCTGCTTTTTGTTTCCTGCAAGAAATCGTCGGGCGACAAACCGAAAACAAAAACAGATTTTATTACGGAAGCATCCTGGAAGTTTGACAATGCTAAGGTGGGCGGAGCTGACTATTCTTCATTGATCCAGGCTTGCCAAAAAGACAACACACTCGTTTTTACATCTAATGGGTCGGGTACCCTGGACGAAGGGATTACAAAATGTAATTCCGCCGATCCCCAAACAAACCCGTTTACCTGGAGTTTTACTACCAATGAAACGATACTCCACATTTCCACGGTTTTATTCACTGGTGGCAGCAATGACTTTACAATCGTAACCCTAAACGACACACAACTGGTACTATCGCAAAATGTGGATATAGCCGGAACTTCGCAAAATGCCGTGGTGACTTTTAAGCATTGATCAATTAAGATATTTGCCAACAATTGGGATCCTTCTACCCACACCAAACGCCTTACAACTTACCCGGATGATGGGGCAGAATTGATTTCGCTTATACTCGTTGGAATTAACTAGCCTTAAGATCCGGTTTACCAATTCTTTACTATAACCCATTGCGATGATCTCTTTGGGCCCCTGCCTTAATTCAATATATTGATATAATATTCTGTCGAGTTTTTCGTATTCCGGAAGACTGTCGCTGTCTTTTTGATTGGGCCGTAACTCTGCTGAAGGTGCTTTCTCAATAATGTTCTCCGGGATAATTTCCTTGTTCTTATTTATAAATCTTGCGAGTGCATACACTTGCATTTTGTATACATCCCCCAACACACTCAAACCGCCGGCCATATCCCCATACAGGGTTCCATAACCCGTAGCCAACTCACTTTTATTGGAAGTATTGAGCAAAATATATCCAAATTTATTCGCCATCGCCATTAATAGATTCCCCCTGGTTCGGCTTTGAATATTTTCTTCTGCAACACTAAATGGCTCATTCCCGAAGATCGGTTTTAATTCGTCCAGGAAAGATTCATAAATATGTTGGATGGGAACAATGTCATATTGATTATCCAAATTCCTGCTGAGGTTTTCAGCGTCTGTAACAGAATGCGAACTTGAGTACTGCGACGGCATCAACAGGACTCTTACGTTTTCTTTGCCCAACGCCTCAACGGCGAGGACCTGTGTTACAGCACTATCAATTCCGCCCGAGGAGCCCAGGATCGCTTTGCTAAAACCCATTTTTTCAAAATAGTCGCTGATGCCGAGAATAAGCGCGCGGTATATTTCTTCAATATTTTTTTCGCCCACTATGTATTCAACCGTATCCATATCCCGGCCTACATCAAACGCCGAATAATAATATAGTCCCGCTGCCTGTGATTCCCGTAATCTTCCAATATCTTTTGCTGGCATGTTCTTCTCGGTTGAAACATTTTCATCAATTATGGGCTGTCCGATGGCCTGTTTTTCTCTTTTTAAGGAAATCTCACAAAGTATTTCTAAATCGAAGACGTGGTAATCCTCTTCGAAATATTTCATTTCCCAGATCTTGCTGCCATTGATATCGTACACAAGACTGCCACCATCAAAAACTATCTCGGTTTGTGAACCGACCGTATTGCAATAAAGCATTGGCATTTTATATTTCAGCACGTGTGCCTTTACAATGCTGTTCCGAACAATATCCTGCGCATAATTATAGGGGGAGGCTGAGAGATTGATCATTACGTCGGGCTTAAAAGCCATCAGCTTTTCCATTGGAGTGACCCGGTACAGTGGATTGTCACCCATATTCCAAACATCTTCGCAAATGGTTACAGCCAGTTTTTTTCCCTTGAACTCAATCACCTTCCAATCATAAGCCGGTTCGAAATAACGATACTCATCAAATACATCATAGTTAGGCAAAAGCGTTTTATGTATCTCCGATTTAATTTCTTTTTCATAGAGGAAAAAAACGGCATTGAAGAGGTCTTTCCCCTCCAATTGCTCGTTACGTGACGGGCTGCCAATAAGCACCCCAATGGTATCAGCATATTGCTTAACGATATCAATG
>DASXOT010000049.1:0-3166 GCA_036494065.1 Chitinophagaceae bacterium | reverse complement strand
ATTGCGAAATATTTTCAAGTTGCTGCTTTGCTTTTTCAGGTTCATAGATCTGTTTTTTTACTACTTCACTCATGATCGCTATCTTGGTGAGGCCACTTCCCAGGTCATCGTGCATATCGCGACTGATGCGATTTCGCTCTTTTTCAACCGCCTGCTCTTTTTCAAGCCTGAGTAGTTTTTCCTTTAGATTTCTTTGCGAAATATAACGGATGATAAGAATAAATGCCGATAGGAGAATAACCGAAACCAGGGCAATAAACCACCATGTTTCCCAAAATGGGGGGCGAATAATAATTATAACAGAGTCTCCCGTATCATTTTTGATCCCATTGTGATTGATGCCTTTTACTCTAAAAGTATATTTTCCGGGCGGCAATTTATTATAGTCTACGCCACCTTGCTTTGTTTGAATATATTCTTTATCCCAACCTTCCAACTTATAAAAAAGCTGGTTGTCTTCCGGGTTGATAAAATCGGTGATCGCAAATTCAAAAGAAAGATTGTTCTTAGAATAGGGCAGGTCAATTATCCTCTCATTATTCTTTTTTGTTTCACTGAGAAGATTACCGTTTTCAGAGACATTGGTAATATAAACGGGGCAGATTTCTTTTTTTTCATTCAATGCGGTAATATCCAGGGTCATAAAGGCTTTGTCTGTTCCAATGTACAATTGGCCATTGTTGCCAAGGGAAAGCGAATGATCTAATTTCTCCGTTGACAATCCATTGTTGAGATAAAAATTCTGAAAAGAATTCTTTTGTGGGTCATATAATGAAAGACCATGATCGGTGCCGACCCATAACCTGTGGTGGAAGTCCCAGGCAAGAAGATTAATCTTCGTAGTCGGTAACCCGTCTTTTTCTGTAAACAACCGCGCATGTAAATTGGAAAGATCTATGCTTAGAAGACCATTAGAACTTGCAGTCCATAGAAGGTTGGAAGCAGAATCATAAATAATATCGAAGTAGATCGAGCGTTCGGTTAGTGAATCAAAATAATAAGAGGTGAACGTCTTTTTTTGTTTATCAAATTTTTCAATAAAGCCATTATTATTGGCGCACCAGATATTTCCCACTTTATCAAAAACAGTTTTCCATAAAAAGGGGAGCGGATCGTTTCCAAATAGCTCCAGCCTGTGTGTTTTTAGAGAGAACCTGGACAGGCCATTATCATATCCCGCCAGCCAAAGAACGGAATCACCTTCGGGTAAGATCCTAAGAAAAAAGCTCCTTTTGCTAACGGAACTGTCGAATTGATAGTTTTTGATTTGGTTACTCTTTCCATTGAGGTATACAAGTCCATTTGCAGTGGCTATCCAGAGATTGTCATTCTTATCGAAATAAATATCACCTACATTGCTCGACGAATTATTTTTATCGGGTGGCAAATAATCCCACCATTTTACTACATGATAATTTCGATCAAGTTTGCACAAAGCATTCTGGTACCAACCACCGACATAAAAGAAATTATTTTTTTCAGCAATGACTCCGACGGAACTAATACTGTGACTGGCAGAAACGATCGGGTATGTTTTTATCAATTGATTTCCCGGGCTCAAAATTTGAATACCTTGTTTTTCGTACCCCAGCCACAACTGGTTTTGTTTGTCAGTAAACAAGACCCTTACCGGGTCATTTCGCATTGAAAAAGGATTGTCGTTTTCATGGGCGAGAGTGGTTGAAATTCTATTTTCAGTATCGATGCCGGTAACTCCTTTGTCAGGAAACCAAAATATCTTTTTCCCTTCCAGCTTTTGGGATGCGTATGAAAGAATCACTCCTTTATTGCTGAGTTGTGACAGTGTTAGTTTGGCTAAAGAATTTTGTGGCAATTGGATCCTGAATAATCCATAGCCCCATGTCCCCACGTACAATTCGCCATCCTGGTCTTCGTAGACGGAGCCGAACAAAATACCAAATCGCTTATAGTTATCATCGGTACGCGGCGAATCGATTCTTATAAAACTCCTTTTACTATCGTCATACAAAAAAAGCCCGTCGTACGTGCTTACCCAATAACGGTTTTTACTATCCTGGAAAAAGCCATTTACGAGGTTGGCGAACCTGGAGCCTAAAATATCATTTGAATAAGGATTGATGATCTTGGTGAATTGCTGTGTTGAGGAATTTAATTTAAAAAGGCCGTCACGTCCGATCCAGATATTCCCTTTTCTATCAGCAAAAACTTTTGGTTTAAATCCGAAGCTATTGTGTTGATCATCGGCGATATAATGGTTAAAAATATTTCTCGCTGGATCGTAGCGATCAATGCCGCTTGCGGTCGCTATCCATATATTGCCCTTATTGTCTTCGCAAACATTTTGAATATCGTTATCCAGTATTGAGTTTTTATCTTTTACATCGTGTTTGAAGATCTTTATGCTGTTTGCATTGTATAAGTTTAAACCATCTTCAGTTCCTATCCAGATAAAGCCTTTACTGTCCTGGAAAATGGAAGTGATCTGCCGGCTTGAAAGATCTTTTTCTACCGGTAATGAAGAGAGAAGATAGGATTGCGCCAGTCCCTTGTGAAAGAATAGAAAAATAAAATAAATACAAAGAATAAAGCGGGTGGTCATTCTTAAAATTAAGAAACTATTTGACCAAGTTACACTCTTGGTTTCCAGTAAACTTCATCGATATGCAACTGGTGTGACACACAGCGCGCAAGAATAAAAAGATAATCGCTGAGCCGATTCATATACTTTAATACTAACGGGTTTTCTTCATTTGTTTCATTTTGCAGGCGAACGCAGCAGCGTTCAGCTCTCCGGCAAACAACCCTTGCGATATGTAGTTGTGACACCGATGGATGACCGCCAGGTAAAATAAAATGTTTCATCTCTGGAAGTGTTTCATTCATTCTATCCATTTCCTTTTCGAGCAACAGGATATCTTCCTCTTTCAGATCGGGTATCTTCATCTTCGGTTCCTTTTCCGGATCACATGCCAGGGCAGAGCCAATAGTAAAAAGCCGATCCTGGATTTCTTTTAAATTTCTTTTTGACGACTCATCGGTGATAACATCTTTGCACAAACCAATATGAGAATTCAGCTCATCAACGGTTCCATAGGCTTCGATGCGAAGATCTGATTTTAAGACCTTGGTTCCTCCTATCAGAGAAGTTGTGCCTTTATCGCCGGTTTTTGTGTAGATTTTCATA
>DASXOT010000048.1:0-5292 GCA_036494065.1 Chitinophagaceae bacterium | reverse complement strand
GGGGAGGAACGGATGGTTCGAGGTTGTCGTTCATGGGTCTTCCTTGTCCGGATATATTCACCGGAGAAATGGCTTTTCATGGAAAACACGAATATGTTAGTATTCAGGATATGCAAAAATCCGTTGAAGTCCTCGTTAACCTGGTGCAAGTTTGGACGGAAAAGGAGAACCACGATTTTCAGAGTTAATGAGCCATCGCCTCAGCATCGCTTAATTTAGTTATTGTCTTTAATCTTACTATTAGGTGCTAAAATTCTTTATAATAACTCTTTTTTTTGCTTTTTCCTCACATCCCGGGATTTCACAAAACTTGTTGGTGAACGGTAGCTTTGAAGATGAAAATATTTGTACGGAATTCGAGGTAAATTGTTCGCCCGAAGGATGGATAAGTACCTCTGATGCTTATAATAACTTTTATAAAGCTGCGGGCCTGGCGCATAGTGGCAATCATTGTATAACGATAGAAGCTGGTCATTCTAAAAAACTATTTAGGCGTACATACATCCGCAGTCAACTGCTCTGCCAGTTACGAAAGGATAAGAAATATCGAATTGAGTTTTACATAAAGTCAAGGCACGATATATTGGATAGTACCGGCATTTATTTTACTTCCTATGATTTTTTATTTGAAAAGCAGGTTTTATACAAAATTGTTCCAAACGTCTATGTGGTGAATGCAACAGTTCGGCCGGAAAAAAGCGATACAAATTGGCAAAAAGTATCTATCGATTACACGGCAAATGGAAAAGAAATTTACCTAACGCTTGGCAATTTTTCCAAAAACGATATCACTGGATCTACAGGCATTCCATTGGTAAATGAGTTTTTTGTTTTCTTTGATGATATCTCCCTTGTACCCGAAGATCCAAATGAAGGGATTTGTAGTAACTGGCAGCAGACAAAAGATGAAATTTATGATTTTCACGCCCGGCATCAGTTCTTAGACGTGTATATAAAAAGGCATCTCGACAACCCTCCTGATCCACCTATACTGGAGCGAACCAGTGTGCAAACAATAGACACAATTACTATCCCTGACATTTTTTTCGGGTTAAATAATTCTTCCTTAAACGCTAAAAGTTTTCATTCATTAGATAGCCTGGCAGCTTCAATGCAACATACCCAAATCGATTCATTAGTGGTGGAGGGCTTCGCAGATGGCACTGGCACGTCTATACATAATCAAGAACTGTCTGAAGAAAGAGCACAAGCTGTGGCGAATTATTTAGATCAAAGACTATTGTTAAAGAAACAATTTATTGTTACAAGAGGTTGGGGCAGCAAAAGACCTGTTGCGGATAACAAAACGGCGTCTGGTCGTCAACTTAATCGGCGAGTAGAAATATTTATTTACATTCGACAGTGAATTTTATCGTTCAGCAAGCCTTATTTTCAAAATTTATATAAACTGACTATATGACCTTTAGCACTTTTTTCGCTGCATACTGGTGGGTGTTTGTTTTAGTTATTCTCTTTTTTGGGGCGTTCTTCACAGTCAACCAGGGATTTGTAGGCGTTATCACCATGTTTGGAAAGTATCGGCGGGTAGCCAGACCCGGATTGAATTTAAAAATACCCATTCTTGAAACCGTTCACCGGAAAGTTTCTATTCAAAACCGCTCAGTGGAATTAGAATTCCAGGCTGTTACTGCTGACCAGGCGAATGTGTATTTCAAATCGATGCTGCTATATTCAGTCTTTGATCAAAACGAAGAAACGATAAAAAATGTCGCATTCAAATTTATAGCCGATAAAGATTTGATGCAGGCTTTAATACGAACGATTGAAGGAAATATCCGCGCATTTGTTGCCACAAAAAAGCAAGCCGAGATACTCGGACTCAGAAAAGAAATTGTTGAGTTCGTAAAGGAACAGGTGGATCACGTATTGGAAGGCTGGGGCTATCATCTGCAGGATCTACAGATCAATGATATTACATTCGACAAAATGATCATGGATAGCATGAGTAAAGTTGTAGCAAGTAATAATTTGAAAGCTGCTGCTGAAAATGAAGGCCAGGCTTTATTGATCACAAAAACAAAATCGGCCGAAGCAGAAGGAAATGCTATTAAAATTTCGGCCGAGGCAGAAAAGGAAGCTGCCAGATTGCGCGGGCAGGGAGTGGCACTTTTCAGGCAGGAGGTGGCAAAAGGAATGACAGAGGCTGCTGAACAGATGAAGCAAGCGAACCTGGATACAAATGTTATTCTTTTTAGCATGTGGACGGAAGCGATAAAAAATTTCGCAGAAGCAGGGAAAGGAAATGTTATTTTTTTGGATGGAAGTGCTGTGGGGATGGAAGCCACTATGAAACAGATCCAGGCATTGATGGTAAAGCAGGCGGGAAAGACCGATATCAAATAACATTCGGCAATATCGACGCCATCTCAGTAAATCTTCGTAAAATAAGATCCTAAAATATCGGATAGTTTTCATCTCCTGTTAAAGAACTCTAAAACTTCCTTGTGTTGAACAACGTGGCATCGTTTTTTTCGTTCATTCACATGTTGTTGAAAAATATCGGGACATACTCTTAGGCTAAAAGCTATTTTTACGCAAAATAATCGGGACACAATATGATTGATCTTTTACAGATTGTTGATACCACGCAGAAACTAGCCTCCAATATTACAGGTGCTCAATCGGGTCCGAGCAATTTACTCGAATTGCTGATGAAGGGCGGCTGGATTATGATACCTCTCGGTCTAATGCTATTGACCGCTATTTATGTCTTTTTTGAAAGATATATAGCCATTAAACATGCGTCGCGAATTGATCCTAACTTCATGAATATTATTCGTGATCATATTGTCAATGGGAATATTTCCGCGGCACGCAGTTTTGCAAAAAATACAAATAATCCCGTTGGGAGGATTATCGATAAAGGCATTCAACGCGTAGGCAAGCCTATCGATGTCATTGAAACCAGCATGGACAATGTGGGTCAGCTTGAAATGTATAAGTTGGATAAAAACCTGGCTATACTTTCTGTTGTTTCAAAAGCAGCTCCTATTTTCGGTTTCGTGGGAACACTGATTGGTTTGATGCAATTGTTTTCAGGCATCCAGCATGGAGGTGGCGAAGTAAAGATTGATGTCATCGCACAGGGTATCTATACCAAACTTATCACTTCAATCACTGGTCTGGTAATTGGTCTGTTTGCATATTTTGCATGGAGTTTTTTGAATACCCAAATCGAGAAATGTTCCAACAAAATGGAAGCCGCCGCCTTTGACTTTTTAGATGTTTTACAGGAACCTACACGATAAACAACGCACTAATGAAATTACGGAAGGGACATAGACAGGAGACCGAATTGTTTACAGATTCACTGAACGACATCCTGTTCATTTTATTGATGTTCTTTCTAATTACGACAACAATGGCAAACCCCAACGTGGTAAATGTAAATAACCCCCGCGCCACAAAAGACACAAAGGCAAAGCAGCACATTGTGATTAGTATAGATAAAGACCAAAAATTTTATCTCGGCCAAACGCCCGTCGACAAAAACAGCCTGGATTCTGTTCTTACCATGGAGATTCGTAAGTGGAGAGCGACTGTTGATACACCTAGCGTTATAATCAATGCCGATACAGGGACGTACTATGGCGAAGTATTTCGTGTCATGAGAATTGCGCAAAGAGATTCTGCCAAGGTTGCCGCACTCGTTAAGCCAGGTTAGTACAACTTGATTCTGACCATCCTGTCTTTTCCTTGTAAATCCTTTCTCAATTCAATTGAGCAATAGCCCTTCGATTGAAATAAGTTGACAACTTTTTCTCCCAGGCTTTCATGGATCTCCACATAGATTTCCCCGTTTTCGTTTAATCTTTCTCTGCCGAAATCAGCAATAGCATTGTAAAAAATAAGCGGATCATTTTGAGGAACAAATAGGGCAGGAGCGGGCTCAAAATCGATGACGTTTCTTTTCATTTCTTTCCTTTCTATTTGCGGTATATAAGGAGGATTGCTGACAATAACGTCAAACCCCGACAGTTGCGCCCACTGCGAAGCGTTTAAAAAATCAATCTCAACAAAATCAACAGTGGCATGGAGTGTATCGGCATTAAGTCGTGCGGTAGTCAATGCTTCGTCGCTAATGTCGCAAGCCCAGACTTCCGCAGATGGCGTGATTTTCTTTAGTGCAATGGCAATACACCCACTGCCAGTGCCTACATCGAGCATCTTCGTTGTTGGAGATTTAGTTTTCAGACTCTGTGATATCCAATGCACCAATTCTTCGGTCTCAGTACGGGGAATTAAAACGGTTTTATCAACATAGAACCTCATATCCGCAAACCAGGCTTCTCCAAGGATGTATTGCACGGGTTCATGGTTTCTGAGTCGGTTAATACATTGGTTCAGGGACTCAAATTGTAATTGCGATATCTCCTGTTGTTTTTTTGTGATCTGGGCGGTTTTCGATAACCGGGTAATGTTTTCTATCACCAGCTCAGCAATGTTCGCAGATTCATCCTCGTCATATATTTGCCGGATCGAGTTTGAAACTTTCCTTCTTGCCTCTTCAATAGTCATAGGGCAAACTTAATTATTTTACTTTTGCTTCAATGGCTCATATCTCAGGTAAAACGCTTCCCGAAATACACGATATCTACATGCATCGTTGCCTCGACCTCGCCAGGCTGGGTGCTGGCCATGTTGCTCCCAATCCCATGGTGGGTGCCGTGCTGGTGCATGATGAGCGAATTATTGGTGAAGGGTATCATCAGCAATATGGTGGACCGCATGCCGAGCCTAACTGCATTGCATCGGTAAAAAAAGAAGAACAGCATTTGATCAGCGAATCAATCCTCTATGTTTCGCTGGAACCCTGTGCTCATTATGGCAAAACACCTCCTTGCGCCGATCTTATCATCAAAAACAAAATTCCCAGGGTCGTTATCGGTTGTTTCGATCCATTTGAAGAAGTAAACGGAAAGGGAATTGAAAAACTTAAAGGCGCAGGCATCGATGTTTTGGTGGGAATCCTGGAGCATGAATGCAAGAAATTGAATAAACGCTTCTTCCTATATTATCAGCAACACAGGCCATATATTATTTTAAAATGGGCCCAAAGTTCCAATCAAAAGATAGGTGCTGGCGCAGGCAACCGGACATATATAAGCAATGAATTCACCAATCGGTTAGTACATAAATGGCGGAGTGAAGAAGCTGCAATCCTGGTGGGAACAAATACTGCGCTTCAAGATGATCCGGAGCTAACTACACGCTCATGGATAGGCAACAACCCTCGCCGGCTAGTGATGGATATGGATCTAAAATTGCCGT
>DASXOT010000047.1:0-5040 GCA_036494065.1 Chitinophagaceae bacterium | reverse complement strand
TACTACGTCAACATCGAATGGTTCGGTCAATGGTATGCACGATAGCCTGATGCCGCTCTCTTGTGGAGTAGTGATGATAGACATGATGATAAATGCATTATATGGCGGAGTAGGCGTCGGCTTGCTTAACTACTACATCTTTATCATCATTGCGGTTTTTATTTCAGGGTTGATGGTGGGTCGAACGCCGGAATTTATGGGACATAAAGTGGAAGCGAGGGAAGTCAAGATTGCTGCAATCGTCACCATTCTATGCGCATTTTTGATAAAAGTAGGAACAGCTTTCGCGTCTTACATTTTTGTGCATTATCCAAATGCTAATTGGGCAGAGAAGCCGTCTGCCTGGTTAAACAATCCAGGGTATCACGGATTTTCTGAAATGCTTTATCAATACACGTCTTGCACTGCAAATAATGGGAGTGGTTTTGAAGGATTGGGAGATAATAGCATTTGGTGGAATATTACCGGTGGGATCGTGATGTTACTTGGACGATTTATTCCCATTATCGGACCGGTGGCGATAGCAGGAATTCTCGCTAATAAAAAGTATATACCGGAATCATCCGGGACATTGAGAACAGACACGGTCACATTCGGCGTGATGACAATTGCGGTGATCGTGATTGTGACAGCGCTATCATACTTTCCACCATTGACATTGGGGCCGATTGCCGAATTTTTTAGTATGCACGGACACTAAAAATTAAAAAGGCAAAATTAAAAAACCAAAAAATAAGTGATCTGAAAGATAAAATATTTATTATGACAAAAAGTTCGAGGGCGGTAAGGTTATTTGAACCTTCTCTTGTCAGGGAGGCGATCAAACAGTCCTTTATAAAATTAAAGCCAGGTTATATGGTTCGCAACCCGGTGATGTTTACTGTGGACATTGGCACCGTGGTAATGTGTGCCGTTTGCATTTGGGTAGCCAATGGTGAAAAATCACAGGGCAGCTTTTCATATAATATTGCCATTACGGCCATTCTTTTTTTTACTGTGCTGTTTGCAAACTTTGCAGAAGCCATTGCAGAAGCGAGAGGTAAAGCACAGGCCGATAGCCTTCGAAAGGCGAGAGAAGAGACGCCTGCGAAAAAGATTTTTCCCGTGGGTGAGATGTACGTGGATGAGGTCAGAATAGTCCCCTCTTCAATGCTGCGCAAAGGGGACTTGTTTATTTGCGAGACGGGCGATATTATTCCGATGGATGGTGAGATCATTGAAGGCATTGCCACCATCGATGAATCGGCGATCACCGGTGAATCTGCGCCGGTCATTCGGGAAGCGGGTGGTGATAAATCGTCGGTAACCGGCGGTACCAAAGTTTTATCGGATAGGATAAAAGTCCGCGTTACTACATCGCCGGGCGAAACTTTTTTAGATAAAATGATTGCGTTGGTGGAAGGCGCCACTCGTCAAAAGACTCCAAATGAAATTGCATTGATGATTTTACTCGCAAGTTTCACGATTATTTTTCTAATTGTGTGTGTTACTCTAAAGCCTTACGCCGACTATGCCAATACCCCAATTAATATCGGTGCCTTTATATCACTGTTTGTTTGTTTGATCCCAACAACTATCGGTGGATTACTAAGCGCAATTGGAATCGCCGGCATGGACAGAGCATTGCGGGCAAACGTGATTACAAAGAGCGGTAAAGCTGTTGAAACCGCAGGTGATCTCGATACTATACTACTCGACAAAACCGGAACTATAACAATTGGTAATCGCAAGGCAACAAATTTTTATCCCGCCAATAATGTCGATGAAAAAGAATTTATCGAATGGGTAGTCTTAGGCTCTTTAGCAGATGAAACGCCCGAAGGAAAATCAATTGTTGAACTAGGCAGATTAAAGGGGGTTAAACAGATAATTGATGACGGCGCATCTGAGTTTATAAAATTTACGGCTGAAACGCGGAGCAGTGGAGTGAATCTTTCGTATGGGACAAAAATCCGCAAGGGTGCATTCGATGCGATCCGCGACATTGTCAATAAAAACGGTAATTCCGTTCCAAATGAGACAGAAGAAAGAGTGAGGGCGATTTCACAGAATGGTGGAACCCCTTTGGTCGTAGCAGTAAACAACGTGGCGAAAGGTGTAATCGAATTGCAGGATGTTATCAAACCAGGTATCCATGAGCGTTTCGACAGGTTGAGAAAAATGGGCGTTAAAACTGTTATGGTAACGGGAGACAATCCTTTGACCGCAAAATATATCGCCGGGAAAGCCGGCGTTGATGATTTTATCGCGGAAGCTAAGCCTGAACATAAAATGGCTTATATAAAACAAGAGCAGGCGAAGGGTAAATTAGTCGCGATGATGGGAGACGGTACTAATGATGCGCCGGCACTTGCACAGGCAGATGTAGGCGTGGCCATGAACAGCGGCACTCAGGCAGCCAAAGAAGCAGGTAACATGGTTGACCTGGATAACGATCCCACCAAATTGATCGAAGTGGTAGAAATAGGTAAACAACTGCTGATTACGAGGGGCACAATCACAACATTTTCTATTGCTAATGACGTTGCCAAATATTTTGCAATCGTACCTGCTCTCTTCATTACATCCATTCCTGCATTGCGGGCATTGAACATAATGAATTTGACAAGTCCTCAAAGCGCGATTTTATCGGCCGTGATCTTTAACGCTATTATCATCCCTCTTTTAATTCCCCTAGCATTAAAGGGAGTTGCGTATAAACCGATTGGTGCGAATGCATTGCTACGCCGGAATTTATTTATATATGGTCTTGGTGGGATCATTGTGCCGTTTGTTGGAATTAAACTCATTGATCTGCTATTGGGTTTATTTAGGTAAACGTTTTTAAACGAATAGTATGAAGAGAAATTTGGTTATCTCAGTCAAACTTACCCTGGCGCTCCTGGTATTATGTTCGGTGTTGTATCCTTTGCTAATAGCAGCAGTTGGGAAATTAACGCCCGGCAACGGTAAAGGAAAAACGGTTTCGGTGAATGGTAAGGTGGTAGGGTACGAGTTAATTGGGCAAAAATTTACTGAGGATAAATATTTCTGGTGTCGCCCTTCGGCTGTGGATTATAACGCAGCGGGTTCTGGCGGGTCAAACAAAGGCCCATCCAATCCTGACTATTTGAAGCAGGTACATGACAGGATCGATACATTTCTTGTACATAATCCTGGAATAAAGAAAGAAGAAATACCTGCTGATCTTGTTACTGCCTCCGGAAGTGGTGAAGATCCTGATATCTCGCCGGCCGCGGCTTACGTGCAGGTTAAAAGAATTGCAGTAATAAGAAAAATTTCAGTAGATAAGATAAGGGAACTTGTCGATAAACATGTTGATAAACCATTATTCGGATTTATAGGCCCAGAAAAAGTAAACGTATTAAGGTTGAACATGGCGCTGGATGAGTTGAGATAGCGTGAAGGTTTTTCGTTTGATTTTTAATTCTATAAATATGCTTTTAAAAATTTTTGACGCGAAGATTATATTAACGGGATTTAATAATCTCACTATTATTCCGGAATTCAAGGTGGATGCGGCAAAGGACCCGCTCTTCTTTAAGAACTCAGATACCTTTGCGCCGACAGCAAAAGCATCGGGTACGTTTATTTTGGCTGTGACCTATCATTTTTAATATATAAAAACTTACTTAAAAAAAATCAAGATCAAATATTGAGCGAAACAGACGATAAAGAAAAAAAAGCTGACCAATTCCTGAAATTGAACCATGCGGACGACCGGGGTAAACTGAAAATTTACATTGGTATGAGCGCGGGTGTTGGAAAGACTTATCGCATGCTCGAAGAGGCACATGATCTTTTACAAAAAGGGGTGAACATCAAAATTGGTTATGTAGAGACTCATGGCCGAAAGGAAACACAGTCATTAATTGAAGGCCTGCCTGTAATTCCAAGACGTGAGGTCTTTTACAAAGGAAAAAAGCTGGAAGAAATGGACATGCAGGCTATATTATTGCTCGCGCCTGCAGTAGTAATCGTAGATGAACTGGCGCATTCAAATATCCCGGGCAGTAAAAATGAAAAACGGTGGCAGGATGTGATGGACATACTCGAAGCCGGAATAGAAGTGGTAACAGCCGTGAATATTCAGCATATCGAAAGCATAAATGATGATGTCAAAAAAATAACAGGCATAGATGTCAAAGAGAGAGTTCCAGATAAATTATTGCAACTGGCGGACGAAGTTGTAAATATTGATCTTACGGCCAAAGAGTTAATTACAAGATTGAAGGAAGGCAAAATTTATGATCATGGCAAAGTGCAACAGGCTTTGACCAATTTTTTTCAACCCGAAAAAATACTTCAGCTGCGCGAATTGGCTTTAAAAGAAGTCGCCGGACAGGTAGAGAGAAAAGTGGACTACGAAGTGACAGGAAAAGAAAAAGCATGGCGACATGAACGTTTCCTGGCCTGTGTTTCATCGAATCATGAGATTGCCCAGCGGATTATTCGAAAAACTGCCAGGCTCGCATCTTATTATAACAGTCAATGGTATGTATTGTATGTTCAAACTCCCCGCGAGTCTTCTGATAAGATTTTATTGGCTGATCAACGACATCTTATCAATAACTTTAAGAATGCAACAGAGCTGGGAGCGGAGGTGATCCAGAAAAAATCAGATAATATAGCACGGACGATTATGGAGATCGTAGAGGAAAAAGGCATCACGACTGTATGCTTAGGCAAGCCTCACTTGAATCTATTCCAGATTATTTTGCGTACAAACGTATTCAACCAGTTGCTGAAAACTCTTTCAAAAAATGATGTCGATCTTGTCATATTATCGTGATGGCTACGAGTGTTAAAAATAAGATACGGCTGGGAACGATTTTTCTTTTCGTTTTGTTGCTTCTTTCTGGCGGTCTCGGCATCTATAATCTTGTTCGTTTAAAAGATGCTGCTCAAACCATCCTAAAGGACAATTATGAATCACTCGATTATTGTGATATCATGCAGCGTCAGCTGGACAGCCTGGATGTCGATCAATCGGTTGCTTTGCAAAAATTTGACGATGCATTAAAGAAAGAAGAAAGTAAT
>DASXOT010000046.1:0-2846 GCA_036494065.1 Chitinophagaceae bacterium | reverse complement strand
CGTGCTTTTTGCTGAAATAATACCTGCAGGAATTTCCCGGATGGCCGTCCTCGGATTCTTTGCATCAAAATCCCGGTCGAGGTAGCGATTAAAGGCCATAGCGGTGCTACGAGCGAAGACCATACAGAGAACAACCAACAGCAGCTTCTCCCCTACAGCCTCAAAATTTACGTCGGTCAATGCCCCTCTCCAATGATCCGGCAGCCCGAAACGATCTAAGACTGGATCGGAATTACTATATGTACTACTCCATCCCAGAAAAAACCCAATCAACGCAAAAGGCATCGCAAAAATGGTGTGGGAAAACCTTACAAGGGAAAGGTAACTTTTGATCGTAGACATCTTACAAATTTACTGCCTTTCGCAACTATTCTTCGAGACTTTGTATTCTACTGCGGACAAGTTCCCACAACACAACGCCTGCTGCCGTTGCGATATTCAAAGAATGCTTCATCCCTAACTGGGGAATCTCAATACATCCATCGGTCAATTCAATCGTGGCTTGTTCCACACCCGTTACTTCATTGCCAAAAATCACGGCTAATTTCTCATTTTTAACTTTAACATCTTGAAGCAGGCAGCTATTCAAAGCCTGCTCCACCGCAAAGACCCTATAGCCCTCTTTTCGCAGTTCTTCGATCGCTTCATTAGTCTGTTTAAAATATTTCCAGTTGATTGTGTCTTCAGCACCAAGCGCAGTTTTTGTTATTTCTTTATGAGGCGGATAGGCTGTATAGCCACAGATATAAATGCTGTGCAATAAAAAGGCGTCGGCGGTGCGAAACACGCTGCCAACATTGTATGCGCTTCTTATATTTTCCAGGACAACGATGATCGGCATTTTTTCAGCCTGCCTGAACTCTTCAACAGACTTGCGTCCCAGTTCCTCCATACTCAATTTTCGCATGCGCAAATATAAGATCGGTCACCGTACAAGTCTTTTTATTTGCTGTTCTCCATCGGCACATTTCATGTAAATAAAATAAACACCACTCGTCCATGTTGAGCTGTGCACGGCGACAATATTGTTACCAACCTGCAGTGAAACTGTTTCCGATTGCATTCGCCTTCCCATGGCGTCAAAAATGTTAACGTACATGGCTTGACCACTTTTTGACAGCACAGTTAATTTCGCATCGCCACTGGCGGGGTTCGGACTTAGTGATGCGATTATGTTTGCGCTGCTATTTAAAGGGTAGTCAGAGCAGTGACCGCTATTAGGAATATTTGTATCAATCCATTGAAGCCTTTGATCTATCCATGCTTTTAGCGAAGACAATTCTCCCATATAAGAAGAAGGAATTGGAGCCGGATTTGGCCAAACATACTGACCAAGTATTGGCCATCGCACAAAATGTCTTTGCTGTGCCTCATTTACCAGGGTACTGATCGAGTCGATTAACTGATCAATATGTGCGCTGCTAAGTACACCTAACCTCAGTTCTTTCCATCTGCACCGAAGGTCGCTTTCGAAAGCCGTATCAGTCATCAATTGATTCCACCAGAAAGGAATTAGGCCCGCAGGATCGCCGGAGCATACTGTGTTAAACCGGTAAGCCCAACCGGTAATGTCGCTGCCTGCGCAATAATCAGCATTTCGAAAGGCCAGGTCATAATCCCAAACAGGACCCGCAAATATTTTTGAATTTCTGCTGTTCCGGTCTTTATAGAAATAAGCGCTTAGCCTATATCCATCGACATTTCGGCTCAGCTCATTTATGATGAAGTAATCTACAAAAGACGACATATCAGCAAATTTCCTGACCCCGGAAGATGGGTCCTGGAAACCCGGTGAAGCCAACGCAATTTCAAAACTATCGACATAATTTTTTATGTATGCCTGTTGTGCAGGAACGATATTCTCAAGTTTCGGATAAACATAGCTGAATTGCCTATAGGCAGGCACTGTTGTTCCCGGACACGAGAACGACGAAAACCAACCATCGGGATCTTTATCGAGGCTAAAAATATATCCCCCGGTCAATGCATCAGCCATCGTATCGGTAGTACCGATTTTCGCGATATTTACCCGGTTTGAATTCCTTTTTATGTTTTCTTCCATTACATACACGCCCTTGTAATCATTATCGATAACCAGTTCTACGTATCGACAACGCGCCGCCCAGCGTCCCATATCACGGCTAAGCGTGTATGCAAGAAAATTTCGCATTAAAGTTTTATCGGTATAAGGCGCATACAATATCCAATCGCTTTCTTTAGGTAGTCCGAGTATCGGATAATCCTGGGAATTTCCGGAACTATCCCGTAATTCGATACCATAGCTTTTCATGGGAAACATCTGGGATGAATGTCCGTGAAGTTCGATACCAATATCGCCCTTATAATTATTCAATGAATCGGTGATGTTATTTCGAAGATTAGGACCATTGTAAATGATCCCCATTTGTACATCAATTTTTGGATCGTCGGGTATTACAAGGCCGTTGGTGGTAATGACCACAATTGGAAGATTGGAAGATGTAAAATTGACGCTTTGGCCACGCAATTTTAAAAAGAGCAAGGCGAAGCTCACAAGTGCAATCGTTATTTTTCTCATAGCAGTTATGACCGGCAATTTAATCATATTGCGGACATCGGACACTGCATTTTTTCGGAATGGACAATAGTTGAAATTTTTTTACAACTTTCACTTCTTATCTGCCGGCAGTGCAAAAAATATAAGATATTTCATAGGTGAATAATTGTTCGCGTCCCTAATTGTTCACATACCGTTGTAATCACATCATCATGCGGGTTAAAGAAATTATATTTGTCGCCAATCATCATCTTCCCAGCTGAGAAATGAAAACGAAAATGGCTAAAGCTCCTGACGAAACACCTTTGAT
>DASXOT010000045.1:0-2561 GCA_036494065.1 Chitinophagaceae bacterium | reverse complement strand
CGATAACACAATAAAATACAGGCCATTCATTAATCTTCCCAACGGATTAAACATTTTTATTGTCGCTGCGAAAAACAATGAATTCATAAATAATTATACGAACTCAAGAATTTCACGACCTACTTCTTCGATTTATTTTTTTTCAAATGAAAATGTTCCCGATAAAAAAACTTTCCCTTTCCTCGTAAATAATATTCCTGCTGTAAAGAATGATTATATCTATGAGCAAGGTGAGCTTGCCTCCGACAGTTCAAAAAAGACAATTCAATATTACTACGACGACGCAGGAAAGCCCCAATCCGCTCCTCTGTCAATGGTCAATCCTTTCGTAAATGAAAATGACAGGTTAGTTGTTCCCCGGAGATTCGATTACACATTCATTAATACAACTATCACGGAGGCAACATTCGATTTAAAAGACGGATCAGGAAGCCTGGTCAAGTCGATTAGTCTAAAACAGGCGCAGCCAATTAAAAAAGCAACACTTGATTTTTCAGACAAAGTAAAACATTCGAATGCAAGTGATATTTTTTCCCTGCAGGTAAGCGGTAATAATAATTTTTCCGAAACAAATAATATAACCTTTAGCGACAGTTTATACAGTAAGTCAAATTGGGCAATCATCACAATCAAACCCAGGGTAAGTAATTCCGATTTTAATATTCTTACCGATGATGGGTTTTTAAAATGGGAAGATGATCCTGGCGCCGGTATGGCAGAGTTTCCTGCAGTTTTTTTAGTTCCCGTAAAAAGTCGTTATGCAAATTATCGGTTTTTAAATGATATCGGTCTTTCCCTTGATCTAAAACCGGATTCGCCCATCGCCCCCTATCTTTTGAAAACGGGCAATGACTCTCCGCAGTTACTCATAACAAAAGTGCCGGTGTCCTTGTCAAAATATTATTTCCTGGTCGGAGATAAAGTAGACGGTGATCCGAAGAAAATAAACTATAAATATTTTCCCAACCCACTGTCATATTTACTTAATCAAGATGCCACCAACAGAATTTATGTAGACGTTAGAGTGCCGCAATCAGATTTGTTTCCGGTTGTACCGATAAATCAAACCAATTAAAAATAAAAAAAGTAAGTTTTATGGATTATAACACTATTAAGACCCCCGGAGTATACATCGATGAAATACCTCATCTGCCTCCATCGATTGCGTCTGTGGAAACTGCCATACCGGCTTTTATCGGTTACACAGAAAAAGCCCAATGGCAACAGCCGGATGACCTGCTCAACAAGCCGTGGCGGATAGAATCTATGCTGGAATTTGAACAGTATTTTGGTTTTCCTGATCCTGAAAAAACCAGTCTGTCAGTTGTCTTTGGCACATCCGGCGGATCAGCTACCATTAACGGCGTCGTAGATGAAACGAAAAGATCAAAATACCTAATGTATTATTCGATGCAAATGTTTTTCATCAATGGCGGAGGTCCATGTTGGATTGTTTCAGTAGGCAACTATACTGTGTCAGGTGGAATAATAGAGGAGCAAAAACTGACCGACGCATTGGCCGAAGTTGCGAAAATAAATGAAGTTACGCTACTACTATTTCCCGATTCGCTCAATCTTGCCACTGCTGAAAGTTATTATAATGTACATACGCTAGCTATTCAGCAATGCGTAGATCTGCAAAACCGATTTACGGTTCTGGATGTGTACCACGTGGCAGCAAATTTAAAAGTGTGGAATTTGGATATTGATGGAAATGCAGGTACGGGTGGATTGAGAAACTTGTTAGCGGGTGAGACGGATCATTTGAAATATGCCGCGGTTTATTTTCCACGGATCTATACGGGTGTCGATTTTAATTATAAAATGCCCGGTGATCAGACAACCGATAATGACGCGAGTATTGCTTTGGTGAATGCACCAGGCGGAGCGAAAACGTTGGCCGATTTGAAAAAAGGTAACAATGCTTTGTACTTCCAGGCTAAAAATACGATCACCGACATCCAGATGTTACTGCCTGCCTCTTCTGCTATAGTAGGCATTTATGCACAGGTGGACAATGCCAGGGGAGTATGGAAGGCGCCAGCGAATGTAAATATCACTAATGCCATCAGTCCTGAATATTTAATAACTAACCAGGACCAGGCAAACCTCAATGTGGATTCCAGTTTTGGAAAGTCAGTTAATGTGATCAGAACATTTGAAGGGCGGGGTCCAGCCTATGTGTGGGGTGCAAGAACACTTGCAGGAAATGATAATGAGTGGAGATACGTACCTGTTCGACGGTTTTTTATTATGGTTGAACAATCGGTAAAAAATGCCACCGAGCAATTTGTCTTCGAGCCAAATGATGAACACACCTGGTTACGCGTGCGATCAATGATAGAAATCTATCTTACACAACAATGGAAAGCCGGCGCATTGATGGGGTCGTCAACCAAAGAAGCATTTTTCGTCCGTATTGGTCTAAATCAGACAATGACAGAGGTAGATATATGGGAAGGCCGACTGATTGTGCAAATAGGTCTTGCCGTTGTAAGGCCTGCAGAATTCATTATCCTCCAATTCATGCACAAAATGCTCGCAGAATCGTAATCGGGTTA
>DASXOT010000044.1:0-2146 GCA_036494065.1 Chitinophagaceae bacterium | reverse complement strand
ACTTCTGCTCAGTAAAATAGGTAACCCCGAAAAAGCAAACAGGAAAGAACATCTTGAATATATTCTCGATCTGCTCATGAACATAGGAGACGAATACCAGGCAGTGATGTTAGAAAAAGAAGAAGCCTATTGGGACTCAATCGAAATGTGGCATGATGAATTTCAGCAGAGGGCCGCACTTAAATGGGTTACCGATAGTATAAATAAATGACCACAAGTTTACCCCCTACGCAATCAAAATTGCCAATCACTAACTAATCCGCCCTAAGCAGAAATTTTCAAAATGTAAAGGGAACACATCCGGTAGGAGAAAAGGAATAATTGAAATAACTTGCCAACGGTTTAATCATTAAATATGTATTCTGAAAAACTATCTGAACAGGAGCTAATCCGTCAAATACATGTTGAGCAGGACAACTACGAAAAAGTAATCAGGGATGACAAAGTCTTTGAAGAAGCAAGAAGGATAAAAACGAGGATCAATTATCTCAAAGCGGAATTAATTAAATTATCCAGTGAAGCAAAGCAAAGACATACAGCTAATAGCAAATAGTTATTAGTGTTCATCACTTGCAAGACTTTGGTTTTCGATGTAAAAAAATTCACATTCGATCATCAAACCTATTACGATGACGGCTGTTTCTCTCAAACGATTAGGCGCTTTTATCTTTTTTTCCATCTCTTCTATTCTCGCATACACACAAACTGATAGTAGTTCATTTGGAGGAAAGAATTTTGTGAGTGATGGATTGGCAGGGAGTATCTATTTACTTAAGTCTGGAACAACTGCACTCCCGGATTTTGACACAATGCACGCGCGGGGAACCATCTACACAAGAGAAATTAATATACCCGACCGAAGCTGGACGCAGGGATTTCCGGGAGTCACCGACCGCTTTGAGTGGTTTGCGATCGACTACCATGGTTCATTCAAGGCAAAAAAAGCAGGTCAATATATTTTCCGGCTCACAAGTGACGATGGATCAAAATTATTTATAGACGGAAAACTGTTGATCGATAATGACGGTCTGCATAGCCTCAACTCTAAAACCGGCGAAATGGATCTGGACGAAGAAAGTCATGCCATACGTCTTGAATACTTCCAGGGTCCGAGAACACAACTCGCTCTTCAACTTTTCGTGAAGGTTGGCGATCAACCGGAACAAATTTTTCCCGGCAATGGTTTTACGCTCACTACACCTCATGAAAAGGCATTGACCTCAATGTGGTGGATAGCAGCGATCATTCTCTTTCTAATTTTGCTTTTCGTGATCATGCGGAGGAGAAAGAAGAAGAAGTCCTGAGTTGTCAATTGTGAATGGTCATTGGTCATGCCATGGATTATGAACTGTGTACGTTGACTTTGGACCATTGACCGTCGACTGCTGATGAGGCGACATAAAAGGACAGTCGTTGTATCATAATCGAACAATAATTCAAACATTCATAACGAAGATGAATGATAATCAGCCGTTCTGACAATTGGCATATTTTTTAAAGAAATTCACTGCAATATTAACCGCATGAGGTAACAAAAGATCCATCTTCTCTTTGAAGAAACTTAGCATCGAGTCAGCATTCAAAAAAACAAGTTTATGTTTAGAGTCAATTTAACTACTGCCATCCGCAATCTATGGAAGAATAAAACTTATAGTTTTCTCAACATCTTCGGTCTTGCCATTGGCATCGCTTGCGCCGGCCTCATTTTTCTATGGGCGGAAAATGAGATAAGCTGGGACAGTAACAACATCAACAAAAGAAACTTATACGCTATACGCGAGAATGCAACTTATGCAGGTAACACTTTTACCAATTGGTCAACACCACGGCCGATAGCTTCCCGGGTTAAAGCCGAGATACCGGGCGTAGTTAATACTTGCCGGATTTCAGATGAATCAGAAAACCTTTTGTGCACAGTTGGTGACAGATCAATATACACAGCGGGGAAATTCTGTGACAGTTCTCTGTTTAGCATGTTTACTCTCCCATTTGTGCAGGGGAATGCCAGCACGGCTTTTAACCAGTTATACTCGATTGTACTGACCCAAACAACGGCAAAGAAAATTTTCGGAGCAGAGCAGAATGTTATCGGAAAGACTGTACGGATAGACAATAAGCAGGATTATATAGTTACCGGCATTTTAAA
>DASXOT010000043.1:0-6550 GCA_036494065.1 Chitinophagaceae bacterium | reverse complement strand
GCACCCAACGGTGGAGCTGATGACTTCTCATACAACGATACACTTTATTCATTCATTAATATCGTAACCACCTCCGCCACGCTCCCACTCGCCGAAGATTTTAGTTCATCCACTTTTCCGCCCATTGGCTGGCAAACCTGGAATCCCAATGGCGGTGGCACGCCAAATACGTGGCAACGAGATGCTAATTCTGGTGCAACGAACGCAGGCTCTGCCTTTTTTGATGATTATAATCTTTTTGAAGTCGGCACGCTTGATGAATTGATCACGCCTGCGATCGATCCTGGAACAACGACAGATGTGCAATTGAACTTTAAAGTAGCTTATGCCGTTGTGGATTCTGTCGATGTTTCTACATGGGATGGACTTGAAGTTTATGTCTCTGGTGATGGCGGTAAGAATTATAATCTTGTCTATAAAAAGACAGGTAACCAACTTGCAACGGCGCCGGTAGACAGAGATACATTTACGGCAGCGCCTTCCCAGGCTTCCAGGTGGAGAAGCGAAAGCATTGCTTTAAGTCCTTACGTGGTTACCGGTCAGAAATTGATCATCAAGTTCAGGAATTTGGATTCGTATGGTAACGATATTTATATAGATGATATCGACATTTCTGCTATTTGTGCAAGCTGCACTCGGGATCTTGAGGTTGAATCGATCAGTCATCCGCGAGGAGCCGAATGCTCCGGTGATGTGACGTCATCTGCAACAATAAAAAATAAAGGTGTTGAAACGATCACCGCATTCAGCATTGGCTACGAAATTGACAATGGGACCGCCAGGGATACGACGATAACCGGCGTTAACCTTCACAAAAATGATACGTTATCTGTTTTATTGCCTGGAATTACCGGCGTCGCAACTGGTCAGCATGTTATTACTGTTTATAGTTTTAATCCCGTTTCTGTTATTGGAACCGGTGATCTGTTTACATCCAACGATACCCTGCAAAAAACATTTGGTATTGCAGGAACAGTTTCAGCACCTCTTTCCGAAGGATTTGAATCGGCCACCTTCCCTCCCGCAGGTTGGGTCGACGTAAATACAGACGCGTCGATCTCCTGGGCAAGGACGGCTCCAGGGAATAGCAGTACATCATCTGCTTATGTAAACAATTTTAATTACGCATTTACTAACAGGGTCGACGAACTTTATACTCCAGAGATAACTTATCCTCTTGTAGATTCGGTTACACTTTCATTCGATGTAGCTTCCGCAAGTCTCGCAGATGGCTCGCCTACCGATACGCTGGAAGTTTTGGTGACAAAAAATTGTGGTAACACATTTACGTCAGTTTATAAAAAATGGGGAACGGCTTTACAGACAGTTCCAACAGTATCCGGAGGAGCATTCACACCTTCAACTCCGTCTCAATGGAGAACGGAAACGATAGATCTTACAACGATATTTCCTTCCGGGCCTATCCAGGTTATTTTCAGGAATACAAATAATAATAAGAACAATATTTTCATCGATAACGTTGACCTGAAAACGAGAATCCTGCCAGCACGATTAAAAAGGGAGGATTTACTTGTACTTCCGAATCCATTTAAAGATCAGTTTACTGTATGGCACTACCTGCCGCCAACCGACCTGCGATTTATTGCCGTGTATAATTCAACGGGGCAAATCGTATGGTTCAAGCAGTATGATGGAAATGCAAATAAACAGGAGGTCGTTGATCTGAGTCGCAATTCAGCGGGTGTATATGTCGTGAGACTAATCTATGCCGACGCAAATCATGATGCTACTGTAAAAATCGTGAAATATTAAAGCGACAATCAGGCAGCTTCCTCTGAATTGATTTTTGAGCAGCCTAAATTCGAAATTTGAAATACGAAAATTGAAAGAGGCTACAATTTTACCATAGTTGAAATAAAAGATTTCATCCGGGGTATACATAACTTTGCAAAAAGAATTCGATGGATGAAATGAATGTTCTATTTACCAGGGAAGATATTTCCAAAGAATTACAGGTTGTTGCTGAAAAAGTTTTTGCCGGTAAGAGGGTAACTGACGAAGATGGACTATTACTTTTTGAAAAAGGTTCTCTTTCATTTGTTGGGTCATTAGCCAATCATATCCGTGAAAAGTTACATGGTGATAAAACTTATTTCAACAGAAATTTCCATATTGAACCAACCAATGTATGTGTATTTAGTTGTAATTTTTGCTCTTACTCCCGTCTCTATGCACATCGTGATGAAGGTTGGGAACTTTCTGCCGATGACATGTTGAATTTGGTCAGGAAATATGATGAGCAACCCATTACCGAAGTGCATATTGTTGGCGGCGTTCATCCCAAATTGAATCTTCAATTTTTTGGCAATGTTTTGCGTAGGATAAAAGCTCATCGCCCGGATTTACATATAAAGGGTTTTACCGCTGTCGAACTGGATTATATGTTTCGCAAAGCAAAGATGAGTGCCGAAGAAGGCCTGAAATTTTTAAAAGAGGCAGGTCTTGATTCATTACCTGGTGGTGGCGCTGAAATTTTTGATGCTGAAATAAGAGAAAAAATCTGTGCAGACAAGGTTGACGCTGAGGGATGGCTCAACATTCATGAGACCGCACATTTTCTGGGCATGCATACCAATGCCACGATGCTGTATGGTCATATTGAAAACTATGGACATCGCATTGATCATATGAGTAGACTAAGAAAGCTACAGGACAAAACCCATGGTTTTAACACATTCATTCCGCTCAAATTTCGCAACAAGGACAATGACATGAGTTATGTACCTGAAAGCAGCATCATCGAAGACATGAAAATGTATTCGGTAGCGAGAGTTTATCTCGACAACTTTCCTCATTTGAAAGCCTATTGGCCCATGCTCGGCAGGCAGAACGCGCAACTGAGTTTATCGTTTGGCGTCAATGATATCGACGGAACGATTGATGATACAACGAGGATATATTCCATGGCAGGCGCCGAGGAACAGAGACCTTCTATGACGACTGGTGAATTAGTTACGTTAATAAAACAAGTTAGGAGAACACCTGTTGAACGAGATACTCTTTATAACGAGATCACCAACACTAATAAACGCGAATGAGGGCGAATGGATGGGTAACGCATGGATTGGTTATAAAGCCCGATACAGCAGAAATAATCACTTATTCCAGAGTCGCATACACGCTGTCTTGTCTTGAAAAAGGCTAACGTAAAAACGGCAGGTTGGAGGCGGGCAGGGTGAGGGCCATGCCCCAGGGTAAATTAAATTTCTATCCTATATAGCCCGAATCTCAGCCATGATTGACAAACAGCGAACACCCAATCAACAATCTAAAAAGATTTCTTCACAAGTTTTTAATTCGATATTTATCACCGCACCGGTTTTTGAATTTTTAATTTTGACTTTAAAATTTATTGGAGCTCGAATATCCAATTACAGTTCCACCTCAACATTCTTTCAGCCCAAGTGGCACATTAACAGCGAGACCACCTTCTGCAGTTTCCTTATATTTTGTATTCATATCCTTCGCCGTATCCCACATCGTTTTTATCACACCATCCAGTGAAACCTTAGCAAAATCAGGAGTGCTTTGCAAGGCAAGCTGAGAAGCGGTTATAGCTTTGATAGCCCCCATGGTGTTGCGCTCGATACAAGGCACCTGCACAAGACCGGCAATGGGATCACAGGTAAGTCCCAGGTGATGTTCCATAGCAATTTCAGCGGCCATCATAGCCTGTCGCTGAGAACCTCCCATGCATTCTGTTAATGCCGCGGCAGCCATCGCCGAGGAAACGCCGATTTCGGCCTGGCAGCCACCCATGGCAGCCGATAAAGTAGAGCCCTTTTTAAAAATGCTTCCTATCTCTGCAGCGGTCAATAGAAACTGAATGATCTTTTCATCCACCTGGCCTTTTTGATTATCGACATCACTTACAAACACTAAAAAATATTGCAGGACAGCAGGCACCACACCGGCGGCCCCATTAGTAGGCGCCGTAACCACTCTTCCAAACGAAGCATTTTCTTCATTGATAGCGAGCGCGAAACAGCTCACCCAGTCAAGCGTATATTTAAAACTATTTCCACCGGCGCGAATCGCCGCTATCCAATCGTCATAGTTGGAAAATGTTTTATTATTCAACAATCTTTTATTGAGATCCGTCGCGCGGCGTTTCACATTCAGTCCTCCCGGCAATACTCCTGCCGTATGACAACCCCGAAACATACAATCTTTCATCACTTGCCAAATGGCCAACAAACCTTTTTTTGTTTCTGTTTCAGGTCGCCATGCATTTTCATTTTCCATTACTACTTCGTGAATAGCCATCCCGGTTTTTCTGCACCAATGCAAAAGATCACTTGCCATTTCAATGGGAAAACTCAATTGCGCAACTCCGCCCGACAAAGTTTCCTCAGCTTCTTTAATTACAAAACCTCCGCCTACAGAATAGTAAGTTTCAGCAATATCACTTCCTGATTTCAGGTTTGCCAAAAATGTAAGAGCATTGGGATGATAGGGCAGCGATTCGGTGATTAAAAATTCAATATCTTCTCTGGGATCAAAATCAATTTCATGTGTTCCGCCAAGCAAAAGTTTTTTCATCAAGGCAATGTCTTCAACCTTTGCTGTAAGATTACTCACATTAAATGTAACGGGATCATCGCCCGACAATCCTAATTGCACAGCCACATCTGTTCCGTGTCCATGACCCGTTTTAGCCAATGAGCCATATAATAAGACTTTCACTTGTCCGACATCATCGAGGGAATTCTTTTCTTTTAATGACTGAATGAAACGTTGAGCGGCTCTCCATGGCCCCAATGTATGTGAACTGGAAGGACCAATGCCGATCTTAAAAATATCAAAGACTGAGATAGGTTCGTAGGAATCATGAGGGTTCATGATGCAAAGTTAGGATTGTTACCAGTTGCATATAGCTATGATTCACTTTCACGACGTGCCGTTAATTCTTTATATCGCTGCTCATTTAAATCCCAGCGGTGTCGCGCCGAAAAGATCACCATAAAAATGACAATGAGGAGTGCGGCAATTATAATGACAATGATCACGGAGGGATCAGTATTGATGAGCATCTGCGCATGCTTATCCCAACCGGAAAAAAAATTGACAAAGATCGCTACTACAAGTAAAACACCTGCCGGGAGACCTACCGATAATTGCTTCAATACTTTCCTCTTGATGAGGCGGTTATGCTCCCAATAGTCCAGGAATCTCTTTTCATCATGTGTAAGCATGGTTCCGTAAAGTTAAGGCAGGAATTTTTATTTTAAAGCGTTGTAAAGGTTAATACTAAGCAGCTTGCACCGACAATACAAATTCTTTATATTGTGGGACAAAAAATCCAAAGCCTTGAAACTAGCCGCCTTACTGGCCCAATATCTGTACGACCAAAAAAAATTAGAGCTTACAGGAATTGGCAGATTCTTGCTCGACACGTCAGCCCGGAGAAATACAGATGCACAACATCTTTCTGAAGGAATCACTTTTGAAAATGATACTTCCCCAAAAGAAAATAGCAGTCTCGTTGAATATATTTCTAAAGAAACGGGTAAAATGAAGGCGCTTGCCTCATCCGACCTCAACTCTTACGTTGAATTAGCCACGCAATTTTTGAATATTGGCAAACCTTTCCAGATAGAAGGGATTGGCACGTTAGTCAAGCATAAAAATGGCCAGTTGGAATTCACGGCGGATCACCTGCTAATTGACAAAGTAAAAGATACCGGTATCAAGGAATTGTCTGCTACTTCCATTTCTGATGAATCATTAACGACTTACGAATCGCTAAGACCACATGCGGAAAGAAGTTCGGGATTTAAAAAAATATCTGTCGGCTTTCTGGTTGCCCTCACAATCGCGCTGATCATCTATCTCGGGTATCGGACCTATAAGACAAATTCATCACAAAGCACGGAGGAGCGATCAAGCACAACAGAAGCTGTACCTGCCAGCGATACTACCAAATATGTATCCGCGACTAGTAAGGTTGATGCCAGTACTGCTATGAATCCAAAGACGCCGTCCGGGATAAAAACAACCGGTGGCAACTATCATTTTGTTGTCGAAGTAGCAAGTAAAAAAAGAGCATACTATCGCTTCAATATGCTGAGGAAAAACAACGTTCCCATTCAAATAGGGACTGCAGATTCGATAAATTACAAACTGTATTTTACCCTGGCAGCCACTCCTGCCGACACAGCCAGGATCAACGATTCTCTAACGATATGGTATCCTGCAATAAATCATAAAAAAACATATGCGGAAAAATAAAGGCGGCGGAGCTGCAAGCTATAAGCTGTAAATGATTCCTTCCTCGACGAGTCTCCTCGCTACTTTGAAGCGTCGGCGATAAAAAAAAAATTAAGAGGGACTCGTCGACGATCTAACAACTGTTTCAAAAACTCTTTTACGTTGTTATGTCTTGGCGTTCGATAGTTAGTAGTGCTCATCTTAATACACCACGCCAACAACACGAAGTCAGTTAATTGCAATACCTTATTGTTCTTTTTGTCTTGAGACAAAAAGAACCAAAAAACTCAAGGCTGCAGAAAAAAAGCTAAAAATCTTC
>DASXOT010000042.1:0-2746 GCA_036494065.1 Chitinophagaceae bacterium | reverse complement strand
ACTGGCCGATAGGTTATGACGATATAAAACCATACTATGATAAAATCGACCAACTGCTCGGTGTATTCGGTACTAATGAGGGACTCGAAAATGATCCTGATGGAATTTTTCTTCCTCCTCCAAAACCACGATTACATGAACTATTTATAAAAAAAGCGGCTGGTAGCATCGGTATCCCGGTTATTCCTTCCCGCTTGTCCATTCTAACAAAAAAGATCAATGATGACAGGGGACAGTGCTTTTACTGTGCACAATGTGGGCGAAGCTGTAAAATATATGCTGACTTTTCATCATCGTCGTGCCTGGTGATACCTGCATTAAAGACAAAAAATGTCGATCTTATCACCAATGCAATGGCGCGTGAAGTGCTCACTGATAAAGATGGTCTCGCAACCGGTGTTTCTTATATTAACAAAGATGATGGCCAGGAATACCAGGTTGAGGGAAGAACAGTTATTCTTGCAGCAAGTGCTTGCGAAAGTGCAAGACTACTGCTCAATTCAAAATCGCCACGGTATCCAAATGGACTGGCTAACTCCAGCAATGCAGTAGGAAAATATTTGCATGATTCAACGGGTGCAGACATGGGGGGTATTATTCCCGAACTTTTTGATCGTAAGCGATACAACGAAGATGGCGTGGGGGGCATGCATGTATATACACCGTGGTGGCTCGATAACAAAAAACTTGACTTCCCACGTGGATATCATATAGAATACGGTGGAGGATTTGGAATGCCCCTGTATGGCTTTCAATGGGGAATTGAAAACTTAAACGGGCGATATGCGGTGAAAGGAAAGGAAAAGCCTCCGGGAGGTTATGGAGCTTCCTTAAAAGAAGATTACCGGTTTTTTTATGGAGCACATGTAGGAATGGCTGGTCGCGGTGAAGCGATAGCACGGGAAGACAGTTACTGTGAAATCGATCCTCATGTTGTCGACAAGTACGGAATACCCGTTCTTCGATTTCATACTACTTATACAGACTATGAAATCAAACAGGCTAAGCACATGAAGGAAACGTTTGCTGATATACTTGGAGCCATGGGAGCTATACTCACGTGGGGAAATGGAGATGGACCGCACAATAACTGGGGATTGCATAACCCGGGAAACATTATTCATGAAGCAGGAACCGTCAGAATGGGAAATGATCCCAAACGTTCCGCGCTTAATAAATTCAGCCAGGCTCATGATTGCAAGAATCTTTTTTGCGTTGACGGCGGACCATTCGTAAGCCAGGCGGATAAAAATATTACCTGGACTATATTGGCGTTGAGCATGAGAACGTCGGAATATATTGTTGATGAGATGAAAAAGCAGAACATCAAGTAAATGCAAAATCACGGTCGTTCATAACGCATTTTGACTTTTTAATTAATCAGGAAGCACTAATTGAAACTAAAAACTATGGATCGGAGAAAATTAATCAAACTAATTACGACTGGGACCATTGCAGTCCCTGCGATTATTACGGGTTGTAAAGACGAAGAGAAGAAACCCGAGGCCGCAGAACCTAAGTTCAATCTCGATCGTAATAAAGATGAGCTGGCATATGAAAAAAGTCTGCTGGCGATGGGCAAATTTTTTAATGACCATGAAATGGCTACGATCACTGTTTTGGCAGATATTATCATTCCTAAAGACGATGTGAGCGGCAGCGCCAGTGATGCCAAAGTTCCCGAATTCATTGATTTCATCGTTCAAGATATGCCCGAACATAAAACACCTTTGCGCGGAGGCCTGCGATGGCTGGATATACAATGTTTTAAGCGGTATGAAAAAAGTTTTGTTGACAGCGATCATCCACAACAAATGGAAGTGGTAAATGATATCGCTTATCCTGAAATAGAATATTCAGATGAAAAAGGAAACAAAATTAAAAAAGGAACTGTAAAGGCCGGTATGGAACCCGGAGTAGCTTTTTTTGATCTGTTGCGCAACCTGACAGCTACTGGTTTTTATACTTCCGAGATAGGAATAAAAGATGTAGGCTACCTGGGCAACACGCCCAGTCAATGGAACGGCGTCCCGGACGATGTACTCAAACAATACAACGTGGCTTATACAGATAAAGAATTAAAAGAGTGCGTGAGCTTTGATAAGAAATAACAATAAACGAATTACCGGAGATAAGTTTCTCCGGTAATCTGAAGATGTTTATTGCTGCTTATTTTCAAAATCAAATTTGTGTTCTTCCCGGTAGGCTCTAAATGCGGCGGGATCGCCATAAGGACCCTGGTATTTTGCGCTTCCAAAACCCAGTATAGGCCAAAAAATAAAACTGAGAAGTATTAACCCAACTGTAAAGCCTTCATCTTTCCCGAAACTTTTCGAGATCATATTAATCATCCAGATCGCGAAGACTATATTTACGACTGGGATAAACATCAAAATAAGCCACCATCCGGGTTTGCCTCCTACCTTCAACATAATATAGGTATTATAAAATGGGACAATGGCAGCCCAGCCAGGTTGACCGGCCTTGGTAAAAATTTTCCAATACGCCGCAATAATAAGGATGATAAGGGCAAGCCAACAGACAATAAAGACGGGATTGTAAAATATCGCAAAGCCGCGATCATAATCTTGCTCCATAGAAATTAGTTTTGGTGAAATACAATATAGAAATATTTTTTTGATTATAATAGAAATCAAAGAAGATGCCTTTCGTAAAAATTATGAGGTCTTAACCAAAATTTACTGTATGTTTCTTTAATTAACAGTTGTGAATAAGTAACTTTAGG
>DASXOT010000041.1:0-2737 GCA_036494065.1 Chitinophagaceae bacterium | reverse complement strand
CACATCCCCGTTGATTCAATCTACACGCCGATCAAGAATGTAAAATATACCATCGAGAATACGCGTGTGGAACAGCGCACCGACTATGAAAAATTGATCATGGAAGTTTCTACAGATGGTACTATTCATCCTGAAGAAGCGGTTAAGCAGGCCTCCCGTATTTTGATCCAGCATTTAATGATCATTACGGATGAAAACATCACATTTGATAATAAAGAAGAAAAGAAAGAAGACCTGGTTGACGAACAAACATTACAGCTTCGCAAGGTGCTGAAGACGCCTTTGGAAGACCTGGATCTTTCTGTACGTGCGTTCAACTGCTTAAAAGCAGCAAAGATCAATTCATTGAGTGAACTTGTACAATATGAGCAAGAGGACCTGATGAAGTTCCGCAATTTTGGTCAAAAGTCTCTTGCAGAAATTGAGCAGGTACTTACAGAAAGAGGTTTACATTTCGGAATGGATCTGCAGAAATTGGGTGTGGATGCAGATGAACTGTAGGCGAAAACGAAAAAGTAAAAATGCACGGTTCTGATGACTAATCATTTTGACTTTTGCATTTTAATTTTTTCATTTTGATTTAATAAATCGTAGGCGGCAATTCCTGACACGGTGCAGCCGAACTAAAACAAAAGTCATGCGTCACGGAGACAAGATCAAAAACCTGGGCAGAAAAAAAGCGCATCGCGATATGCTGTTAAGCAATCTCGCATGCCAGTTGATCACCCATAAGAGAATTATTACAACAGTTGCAAAGGCAAAGGCCTTGCGTAAATATGTTGAACCTCTTATCACAAAAAGTAAAGATAATAGTACACATCAGCGTCGTGTAGTATTCAGCTATTTGCAGGATAAAGAAGCTATCACAGAATTATTCAGCACTGTGTCGGAAAAAATTGCCGGGCGGCCAGGCGGGTATACACGGATAATAAAATTGGGTGCTCGCCCCGGTGATAATGCTGAGCAAGCCCTGATCGAATTGGTTGATTTCAATGAGATCTATGGCAAGGGTAAAGAAGAAAGAAAAGAAGGAGCCAAAAGAACAAGACGAGGACGCGGCGGAGCAAAAAAAGCAGCTGAGGGCACGGATGGAGCTGGAGAAACGAAAGAAGAACCGGCAACTAAGGAATAAAGCACAAAATGATATTTTATCTCATTATAAGTCCCGGACATCCGGGATTTTTTTATGAGCCAGCTTTGATATTGAGCAATTATGTGTATGTGGAGAATTATTTCTTCTAAAAATTGTCAATTTATTTTCTTTGCAAAATCCTTTTAAAATGCCCGATACACAACTCGCCGCTGTTTTACTGTTAGAAGATGGAACTATTTGTCACGGCAAAGCATTTGGCGCTATCGGTACAACTGCAGGTGAAATTTGTTTTAATACCGGGATGACAGGTTACCAGGAAGTATTCACGGATCCCAGTTACTATGGGCAAATACTGATCATGAATACCGTTCATATCGGCAACTACGGCGTTAAAGATGAAGATGTAGAGTCAGACAATGTCAAAATTCGCGGATTGATCGGCCGTAACCTGGAAGATCAATATTCGAGAAAACTGGCAAAAGGTTCACTGGAAGATTATCTCAAAGCGAATAATATAGTCTCTGTCGAAGGTGTCGATACCCGTGCACTTGTCGCGCACATTCGTACCAAAGGCGCAATGAATTGTATCATTTCTTCGGAGACTGCGGATATTGCCGAACTAAAAAAGAAATTGGCGAAAGTACCGAATATGAACGGCCTTGAACTCGCTTCCGAAGTGAGCACAAAACAGATCTATGAAAAAGGCGACAAGAATTCTCCCTTACGAATTGCGGTAATGGACTATGGTGTAAAGCAACATATTTTAGAATGCATGGTTGATCGCGGCGCCTACGTAAGGGTCTTTCCGGCTAAAACAAACCTGGACGAGGTCAGGCAATTTGACCCTTCCGGTTATTTTATTTCCAATGGCCCCGGCGACCCGGCGGCTATGGGCTATGCGATCGATAGTCTGAAGGAAATATTGAAAGAAAACAAACCTGTTTTTGGAATTTGCCTGGGGCACCAGTTGTTGGCTTTGGCGAGCGGTATTCCCACTTTTAAAATGCATCACGGTCACCGCGGCCTTAATCATCCCGTTAAAAATCTTGTAACAGGCAAATGTGAGATTACAACACAAAATCATGGATTTGGAGTCGACCCGGAAGCGGTAAAAAATGCTGAACACATTGAAATCACCCATGTAAACCTCAATGACCAATCTATCGAGGGAATTCGCATTAAAAACAAGGCGGCTTTTTCCGTGCAATATCATCCCGAAAGTACCCCGGGACCACAGGATTCCAGGTACTTGTTTGATGAATTTATTGAAATGATAAATAAAAAGTAAAATGAAAAAAGCATTTCGCAGCATTCATTTTTATTTTTTTGATTTTTAATTTTGAAATTTGAATTCATGCGAATTGCTATAATCAACGGCCCCAATTTGAATCTTCTCGGTGCGAGAGAGAAGGAGATTTATGGTACTGTTTCTTTCGAAGAATTTCTGGACCAGCTCACCCAAAAATATCCTGCCGTTGAGTTTTCTTATTACCAAAGCAATATTGAAGGCGAATTGATCAATGCGCTACAATTGACAGGATACGACTACGACGGTATCATTCTTAACCCTGCCGGCTATACTCATACTTCGGTTGCGATCGGAGATGCCATTGCCGCGATCAAAACGCCCGTAATCGAAGTACA